>NZ_JBSFYR010000035.1:0-72920 GCF_053599875.1 Streptomyces sp. NPDC005151
TCACCCGCTCCCGCCTCGGACGACTCGTCCGCCAAGGCATCCTCACCCAGCCCGGACGCGGCCAATACGAGAAACGGACTTAACGTCCTCTCAGAGCCATCTGGCTGTGCATCTCAGTCAACCTTGGCCATCTGCTGTGCCGGGCACTCCAGTATCCGGCCGTCGACGGTCCCGATGAGCAAGTGTCCTTGAGGCGCGACAGCGAGGGACAGTGCCGTGGTCGGTACTCCGTCGACCTTGAGCTCGGTGTGCCATCGCACCGAGCCGTCGTTGGCGTGCAGTGCTGTCAGGGCGCCGGAGTTGTAGGCCACGTAGACGGTGTCCCCGTCGGTGTCGAGGGCAGTGGCAGGATGATCGGTGCGGTACTGCCACTGCACTGAGCTGTTCAGGGATCGCCGCACGACGTAGGCGCCATCGGGTTGGAGCCCCTGACCGTGGTGGACGGCGCCGGCATAGACCAGGGACTGCCCTATTTCGACCGCAGGGCCCCCGAAATGATGCTCCTCCGGTACCCAGGAGTGTGGGAAGAGCCTCCGCAACGTCCCATCGGCGTCCAGGGCGGTGACCCACTTGTCCCTGTGCGGCTTGTCCGGGTCAGTGCCGACCAAGATGTACGGGCGGCTCGCGCGACGGACGGCGAACGGGTGGTTGAACAAGTCGAAGCGGCTGACTTCCGGACCGTCTACAGGACCGTCGAGGTCGAACATCAGCAGCCGTTCGGGACGCTTGCGACGGCCGTCCAACGGCCTAAGAATCGTCCTGTGGTCGCCTGCGACGAGAACCGTGGACACGCCTGGGCTTAGGGTCTCCAGCACCTGCCCTGTGTCGACAGAGATTCGGGCCAGCCGGGGTGCGGACCTCTCCCAGTCTCCTCCCGTGTGGCGAAGGCGGCGTTCGGCGTTGGTCCACACCCATGTGCCGTCTGAGGCCAGAACCAGCTGTCGGCCGCCCTCCTCGTCCTCGACCGCCCATTGCAGGTCTCCGGATGGCAGCCACGACTCCGCCAGCACCCCGTCCAGAGCGGCCAGCACGCGGCCGTCCTCCGTACCTTCGACAGCCCACACCCGTCGACGTACGGACCACTGCCGACCGGCCGAGGCCGCGAGGCCCGCGAGGAACCGGCGGGCCTCCGCGCTGTGGTCCGGCTGGAGAACCGGTTCCGCGGGGGCAGCCAACTCCTCGGCACCGACCGACCCCTGCCCGACGGCGCCCCAGTCTGAGCGAGCCACAACGACTGCATGACCCTGCTCATGTGCCTGCGGGTTCTCCCAGTCGTCACACGGCGCCAAGACCAGACCAAGTGCCGTCTCGCTGCACCATTCCACGCCGAGCACCTCCCGCTGGTACTGCAGGGCGGACACCACGTCGCCGGAGTCCAGGTGGATCAGCAGCAGCTCGCCTTCAAACGAGTAACCGCCGTCGTAGCGCCCCGTACCAACGGCCAACAGAGGAAGAACCGGGTGGAAGGCGAGAGCCCGAACGGGGTACCTCGACCGCACCAGGTGCTGGCACCGCAGCCCGGCCTGCTCATAGACACCGATACGGTGCCCTGTCCATCGGGAGTCCGCGGTCCCGCTGCCACTCCACTGGATATGCCCGAGGTCCCCACCCACAGCGACCGTCCGCGAGTGCTCGTCAGCGACGGCCAGAGCAGGTTCACCGATCTCGGCGAATGGGCCGTCGCCGAGCACGCGTCGGACTATCGGTGCAAGGGGCATACGGGGGTCCTCCCAGGTCGGCACATGCACGACCGCCGTCCTGGGCGCGGCACGGCGGCAGCTCATGATCCCGTCGGGCGGCGGGGTACACCAGTGGATTTCAGCCGGGCAAGGCCCTGCCCGTACAAGTCGCTGCCGGGGATCCTTGCGGCGGACTACGCCGAACGTCTGGAGGCGGCCCGCAGCAGGCTTCGTCCAGCCCTGGACGACAGCGCCAGTGACGAGGAGGGTGCAGACGCATGAAGCCCCTCTCGGAAATGACTGAACGTGAGTACTTCGCCAGCGTCGGCCACCGTCCCGGCATGTTCGTCAGCAAGACCTCCTTCCACATGCTGACCGCGTTCCTGACCGGCTACGACCAGCACGCCCTCCGGCACGGTGGGCACGGGCTCACCGGCTGGCACGACTGGCTCATCGCCCGTCGCGGACGCGACTGCAACCACGCCTGGCCCGGCCAGCTCCTCCACATCGCCCTCCCGAACGGCTGGGACAACATCTGGAACCTCCCGCCTGAGGACGAACAACATGCGATCAAGGTCCTGTTCGAGCTCCTCGCCGAGTTCGCTGCCGAGAGCGAAGTAGCGCAGGGCACACGATTCTCAGGTTGACTGAGACGCCAGGCCTCACCGCTTCTCACTCAAGATGACGCATTCACTGGTCACAGCCCCGACGTGGTCCACCTTCACTGAGACGGGACATCAAGGCTCCGGCAGAGCAACAATCCAGATGCGTATGGGCCGGCTCGCACTCGTATACTCGTGCGACTCAGAGAGGGGGAGGTGGAGACAGTGAAGCTTGCTGAGGCACTGGCAGAACGTGCGGAGGCGACGCGCCGTGTAGAGCAACTGCGAGCGCGCGTCGTCAGCAGTGCGCGGTACCAGGAGGGGGAGACACCCGCCGAAGATGCAGCCCAGCTGTTGGCTGAGGCCGGTGAGGTACTGAACGCTCTGGAAACGTTGATCCGGCGGATCAACCGGACCAATGCCACCGTAGCTGTGGGTCCGGACGGCACGCTCACCGATGCCCTCGCACGCCGGGACGTCCTGCGGTTGCGTCACTCTGTGGTCACCGCGGCGGCGGACGCGGCAGCGGGTACGAGCGAGCGGGGATACGGCCGGCAGCTTCGGTCCGAGCTGATGATGCTCTCCGCGCTTCCCGTCGCGGAACTGCGCGGTCAGGCGGATGTAATCGCCCGGGAAATCCGCGAGGT
Source organism: Streptomyces sp. NPDC005151 (assembly GCF_053599875.1). NCBI lineage: Bacteria > Bacillati > Actinomycetota > Actinomycetes > Kitasatosporales > Streptomycetaceae > Streptomyces > Streptomyces sp. NPDC005151. The sequence continues at coordinate 2,929 of NZ_JBSFYR010000035.1, forward strand.
CGATGTGCGGATCCAGCGTACGAACTGGGAGGTCGATCTGCTGGACTGAGCAGTCCAGCAAGCTCGGACGATGTGGAGCAGGTAGCTGCTTCGGAGGCGTGCACACACCGAGGGCCGGCGGTTTTCCAGCCCACTCCTGGCGCGTGAAGAGCAACGCGGGGGTTCGACTCCCCATCAACAGTGCAGCTCAGCACCGCGTACAGGTAAAGGTGCACATCGCACAGCACATCACCACGTGCAGATCCGAGGCGGCGAGGGCGGGTTCGGGGCTTTCCACATCGCAGCACCATGACAAGCGGCGATTCGAGCGCAACGGGGGGCGTGGGAATGACTGATCCGTACATCATTCTCAACGAGCTTGCCCAGGAGCTTCGACCGATGCCACAGGGCATCGAGTGGTTCGAGAGACTCTCTGCTGACGAGCAGTCCACGACCCTGCGGCTCCTGTCACATTTCTGCGTTCAGGCCCGTGCCACCACCGAGGACGGAACGGAAAGTATCCGCCGCTCCGGACTTCGCGCCACCCACACGCCAGCAGTTCTGATCGTACGAGGTCGGATCGATCAACAACTCGGGAAGATCGCCAGTCTCACCCCTCACGACGAGCGCCTCAAGTCATTCCGACTGCTGATCGCGGTGCTGGCAGTCGCCGACGGACGCCGACGAGAGCGCTTCTGCTCCGACGGTTGCGGCCACGAATGGCATCGCCTGTCTGTCGACACCCTTCCGGAACGCTGACCTGGTTCCTCGCGCTGCCGCCCCTACCGGGCCAGCGGTCGCAGCGGAAACATCGCGCTCAGCCGAGGCAGTTTGCGCGCGGCCTCGGCTTCACTCCGCACATCCCACTGCTCGCCGAGCGGCCCTCGGCTTCCCCTCACATCGCCCTGCTCGGCTTCGACGGCTTCATAGAAGGCGTCGCCGCAGTCGTCAATTTTGGTGAGGAGCCCGTACGCCTCCATGGCGACGTAGTCGAGGGACTCCCACTCGGGCCAGTCGTCGTTCCAGAGCTCCCGAAGGTGACCCACCAGGCACTGAACCTCGGGGGTGTCGGCCAGAGCGTCGGGATCGGCTATCGCCCGAGAAAAGGCGTTCCGGCCGAGCCCCACCATCCACAGGCCGAAGTAGCAGAACCCGTCGTCCGAACACCAGCCGCCGAAGATCCGCTCCGCCGCAGCCCATAGATCCCAGGTGAAGGCTTCGTGCGTCAATTCGTCCAGGCGAACCTGGAACTGCACGATCTCTGTCAGCGGCCTCCGCGACAACTCGTCACGCAACCACGTCAGCCGTTCGTCCCGGCCACGCGTCTGCCGCCGGCACTCTTCGATGAGCTTCCAGAAGGAATCGATGTCCACAGCGGCACTGTGCCAGGCACCTCTGACACCGCGGGGTCGGCGAACTAGGTTCGAGCAGTGGAGAACGCGGAGATCATCATCAAGCTCACCCATGATGAGGCACTGGTCCTGTCCGATTGGCTGGAGAGGGTGCAGATGACAGACCTCAGCCGGCTCGTCGACGACGAGGCGGTCTGGGCCCCCATTCATAGGCTGGCCGGAACGCTCGACAAGTCCCTGCCTGGGATGTTCGCAGCGAACTACGGCGAACGTTTGGACGCTGCGCGTCGCAGGCTTCGACCCGCCTCAGACGATGTCGCCAGTGATCGTGAAGACTCCGACTGAGCTGGCTGGCAGCATCACTCACTTGAGGGGTTTCAGCCCAAAACTTCTGGTGGATTCCCATTGATTCTGGACAGTGAAGTCCATGGGGCTGGGTGGGGCGAGCGATGCGGCACCGCTGGACGTGGGCGGATTCGAGGTCGGTTGGCGGGATGCCAAAGGTGAACACCGCCGACCGCTGAGTGAGGCGGAGGAGGTCGAGTTCGAGGCGGGGCTGCCGGTACGTGGGTTCCCGTCGTACCGCGGTCAGCGGAACTTCCCGGGCCTGTACTGGTCGGCCACGACGGGCGGGCATGTGGGGTTCGAGTCGTGGCTGGAGCGGGATCACGCGATGCTGCTGGACTTCACACCCGAGGTGACTGGGCTGCTGTCGCAGCCGCTATGGCTGTTCTGGCAGAACGACAAGGGCCGGGTGGTCTCGCACGCGCCGGACTACTTCGCACGGTTCGAGGACGGCCGAGGATTGCTGGTGGACTGCCGGCCTCTTGACCGGGTCGATGAGCGGTCGGCGGCCAAGTTCGCAGTGACGCGGCTGGCGTGTGAGGCGGTGGGCTGGGGCTATCGGGTGGTCGGGACGGTGGACCCGGTCCGGATGGCCAATGTCCGCTGGCTGGCGGGGTATCGGCACCCTCGGCACGCGACGGCCGCGGGGTTGGCCGAGCGGCTGATGTTGGTGTTCTCGGTGCCCTCGCCGTTGGTGGGGCAGGCGTCGCTGCTGGGTGATCCGATTGCGGTGTTGCCAGCGGTGTTCCATCTACTCTGGGCCGGGCGGCTCTGGGCGGACCTGTCGAAGCCGCTGACGGACACGACGCTGGTGTCGCGGGCTGAGGCGTGGTGAGCGGATGGGCGGCGCTGCGCGTCGGCGACCAGGTCCGGCTCGACGAGCGGCTGCACTCCGTAGTCGGGTTGTCAGGGACGCTGGTGCGGCTGGCCGACGAGGCCGGTCGGGCGAGTCTGGTGTTGCTGCCTCATCTACTGGCCGCCGACGGCTTCGAGTTTTTTGGTCAGCGGGACACGTCACCGGTGGTAGCGCCCTTTGCGTTGCTGGACACCGTTCCGCCGCAAGAGGCGGAGAGGGCCATCGCCTGGGAACAGCATCTACTGGAGGTGGAGTCCGGGCGGCAGAGCGGTATCGGAGCCGGGGCGGGGCCGCGGCCGGAGTACGACCCGGCCCTCCACACCTTGGAGGAGCGGGTCGCCGCGAAGGCCGCCGAGTTGCGTGCCCTGGGCTGGACGGTGAGCGCGCGGACGGTCGATCGGATGCGGGCCCGCTACCGGGATCAAGGAGTCTGGGGCCTGGTCGATCACCGCAAGACCCGTCTGTCCTCGCCGACGGGCCGGGCTGATGAACGGGTGGTGGCAGCCGTCGCGGAGGTGCTGGCCAGCCAGCTGGCAGAGTCGACCGGGACACGAGGCCGGGTGCGGCGCAGGGTCGAGGCCCTGCTGACCGAGCGGTATGGGGCCGGGGTAGTACCCATGCCGTCGAAGACGACGTTCTACCGGCTTCTCGAGGCAGTGAGCGCGGGAACGCACGCCTTCGGTTCGGCTACGTCCCGTCGCTCCCAAGCTCGGCGGCCCGAGGGGATGTTCACGCCGTCTGCGGCCTGCCGACCCGGCGAGCTGGTGCAGATCGACACTACTCCGTTGGACGTACTGGTGATCCTGGAGGACGGGGTGAGCGGTCGTCCGGAACTGACCATCGCCGTTGACGTGGCGACCCGGACGATCTGCGCGGCGGTGCTGCGGCCGGCGGGCACCAAAGCGGTCGATGCGTCGCTGCTGCTGGCGAAGATGCTGGTCCCCGAGCCGCTGCGGCCGGGCTGGCCGGAGGCTCTGGCCCTGTCGGCAACGCTGATTCCGCACGCCCGGCTGCTGGACATCGACGCCCGGCTGGAGCAGGCCGCCGCGAAACCGGTGATCGTCCCGGAAACCATCGGCATCGATCACGGCAAGGTGTTCGTCTCCGACGCGTTCATCGCCGCCTGTCGGTCGCTGGGCGTCTCCGTGCAGCCCTCGCGGCCCGCCACTCCGACGGACAAGGCCATCGTGGAGCGGACGTTTTCCTCCATCAACACCCTGTTCTGCCAGCATGTTTCCGGCTACACCGGCTCCAACACGGACCGCCGCGGCGCGGGTGTCGAGGCGGTATGGACGCTCGGGGAACTCGATGACCTTCTTCAGGAATGGATCGTGGCCTGCTGGCAGCAGCGGCCGCACGACGGGCTTCGTAGTCCGTTCCTGCCCGGCCGGTCGATGTCACCCAACGACGCGTACGCGCTGCTCGTGGCCCGCACCGGCTACGTCCCGCTGCCGCTGAGCGGTCTCGACTACCTCGAACTGCTGCCAGCGGTCTGGCGGTCGGTGAACGACTACGGAATCCGTATCGACCATCGCACCTACAACTGCCCAGAGTTGGCTCCGTTGCGGCGCCGCCCTTCGGGAGTGGCCGCGAAAGGCGGTCTCTGGGAGGTCCACTACGACCCCTACGACCTGTCTCAGGTCTGGGTACGCAACGCGCGCACCGGAGAGTGGATCACGGTTCCGTGGACACACCGGTACCTGGTCTCGACACCGTTCGCGGACTTCACCTGGCGCCGAGCCCGGGACCTGCTTGCGATGCGGGGCCAGGACGACACCGACCAAGCCGCCGTGGCCGCAGCAGTCGACCAGTTGCTGACACGGGCGGAAACCGGGCCGGACCGCCGTATCGCGGCCCGTACCCGCGCCGCCCTGGAGCCCGCCCGGTCCGTCCCTGCGCTGCCGCAGGCACCAGCTTTGGAAGACGCCGAGGACGAGGCCACCGCCCCGGAGCAGACGTCGAACGTCATTCCCTTCGGCGTCTTCGACGCCTTCACCGACGGGAGCCGCCTGTGAGCGAGGCTCCGCCACAGGACATCGCCAATCCTCAGATGTCGCTGACCACGAAGGAAGGTTGGCGGGCGTTCGTCGACGAGAACCCGGAGCCCCCGCCGTCTCTCCCGTCCGGCACCGTCCTGGACGAGGACGAGCTGGAGTCCTACAAGGAAGCGCGGATCGACTACCACACACGATCCGTCATCGTGAATACCCCCACAATCCGTGGCGTCGTCACCACGGGCCGCAAACGCATCGTGCTCAACCGGCACCAAGTCTCCGCCCGTCGCGGCCTGATCGTGTCCGGTTCGGCCGGCACCGGCAAGACCACAGCGATCACCCAGCTGGGCAAGAACGTCGAACAGATCACCCGGCGGCGCAACCCCACCGCCGTCGGCGGACTGCCGGTCGTCTTCGTCACCGTCCCCCCGGCGGCTACCCCGAAGATGCTCGCAGGCGAGTTCGCTCGATTCCTCGGCATCCCCCTGGAGCACCGCATGAGCCAGGTCCAAATCACCAACGCCGTCTGTGACCTGCTCGGCAAGCTCGGCACCACGCTCGTCCTGGTCGACGAGATCCACAACCTCGACCTGACCACCCGCAACGGAGCCGAGGCATCCGACCAACTGAAGTACCTCTCGGAACGGATCGCGGCCACCTTTGTGCTTGCTGGTCTCGACGTCGAGACCAGCAGCCTGTTCCAGGGCACTCGCGGACAGCAGATCGCCGGCCGCTATACGGTCATCCCCTCCCGACCGTTCGGCCACAGGAACCGCGTGGACAAGGAGAGCTGGCAGGCCCTGGTGGTGACGATGGAGAACTCCCTGCGACTACATGCCCATCGTCCCGGCACCTTGGTCGCCATGACCGATTACCTCCACGAGCGCACCGGCGGGCTGATCGGCAGTCTTTCCCAGCTCATCCGAGAAGCCGCAGTCGACGCCATCGACAGCGGCACGGAAAAGATCACCAAGCGCATGCTCGACGAGATCGAGCTCGACCACGCCGTCCAGAAGACCCGACCCGATCGCCCCCGTGCCAAGTACGCCCGCAGGCCGAAGGCGGCCTGAGTAATGGAGCCCTGGGAAGCCCCGGTTCGGATCCTTCCACTTCCTGTGCCACCGGTCCACGGAGAAGTCTTCGGCTGGTACTTGCACCGCCTCGCTGCCGCCAACCAAGTGACGGCGGGACAGCTAGCGAAAACTCTGACACCGTTCAAAAACGCGCAGGTTGGTATGCGGACGGACACACTTTGGCGCTGGACTCCGATGGTCCTGCCACGGCTGGCCATCCTGACGGGGCTTGCGTCCGAGACCCTCCGCATGCTGCTACCAGCGATCGCCCGGGTTGAGGCGCGCACCACAGGTGAGGTAGTCCGCTACCGTCGGCGTCTCTACGTCGCCTGCTCACACTGCATGCACCGCCGCGGGATCACCAGGCCAGTCCTCGCCCATCGCCCCGCAGATCTCCAGCTCTGTCGCCGACACGGCATCTGGGTGGACGGCAACCGCCACTACCGCGTCGGTCACCTCCCAGAGCTCTTTACCGCTGAGCACCGACACCGACGGATCGCCCGGCGCTTCCCCGACACCCTGGAAGCAGCGACGAAGGAAGCGCAGCACTTGGTCCGCTCCTGGCTCCTGAACAAGAACCAACCTCATCTGCTCTCACGCTGGAACGACCGCCTCGCCCAACTCCCTCCCAAGGAAGCCATCTACGGGAACATCATCAGGCGACGCGTCGACGAGCGGGAGTACATCGCCACCTATCCCGAATTCGTCACGCTGCTGGGCATACTGGCCGATCCTGCTTGGCGGGCACTACGGGCACCTGGCCGACGGACAAGCCTCAGCCAGCACCGGCGCACCATCGACGCCGTCTACTCAGAGGCCGAGCACCGGCTGAACGTCCCCACTCTCCGCGAAAAGCTCCGTTCCCACGCCTTCTCCAACGACCCTCTCTTTCGCTGGACCGACTCCCTGGGACGATCGCTGATGCTGGTGACGACGCCGGACGACTACGACGCCCTACGGGATGAGTCCCACCAGAACTGAAAAACACCAGGCCACGGCCGCGCCGTCCGACAGAACAAGTGGGACGGTCTCAGCTCGCGCTCAAGCAGGCGCAGCACCGCCCAGATCCACTGGGCCGCCCGGCTTCCAATCCGTCCCAGCAGAACTGACAAGGCCCAGGTCAGAGGCACCACCTCGATCCAGATCTTTTGGGAACGGACAATAACTGTCACTCCGCAGGGGTTTCTGTCACCAGCCGTTCGTAGTCGCCGAGCGGTGTGAGCCGTGGCGCGCTAGTGCTCTGACCGGATAGGTTCGCCGGAAGCTCGCGGTGTTCGGCATGGACGGGCCTCACCAACCCTCTGTAGGCTGGTGATCGCCTACGAAGGGGGCGGGATGAACGGCAATCCGCTATACCACTGGATAGCGCTGGCAGTGTCCACGGCGCTCATGCTGCCGGTGCCGGTGGCGATACTGGCGGGGTGGACGCCGCCGTGGCTGCGGAAGCGACAGGCCGGGATGCGGCTTCGCGCCTACGGCATTCTGTGCATCTACGCCCTCATGCTCGTCAACGGCATCCCCCGGATCGCCGACGCCTCATTCGAGACGGTCATGGTCTGCATGAACGTCGGCTTCGGGTTCACCGCCGCCGCTGCGGTCCTGTTCCTGCTCTCGGCACTCAAAGATTCAGGCGCCCGGACAGCTGGCCCAGTCGAACCTCGGGAAGGCTGAGAGACGGCTTGCCGTGCCTGCCGCATCGCGGGTTTGGTCTGGCTGCTGGTGCGAGGGGACGTCCGCCCCAGCGGATGCCTTTCTCGCTGCGGCACCGTCGGGCCGGGCGGCGCGGATCGACTTCAGCGCGGCCAGCGTGTTCGCGGCACCTTTCCTGCTGTGATTGACGCCCCACAGGCGGTCGTCGCCAACCGAGTAGCAGCCGTGGAAGTAGCGCACCCCGTGGGTGCGGTGGTAGGTGGCCGGCACGCGGTCGGGATGTTTCCGTTCGGCCCGGCAACGCTCGCTCTCGCCCGCCGTCTCGATACGCTGGTCGATTTCGACGGCCTCTTGCGTGGTCACCCCACCGCGGGAGACGACACGAGCAACGAGGCAGTCCTGGCCCGGGCGAGAGCACTGGCGTCAGATCTCCCGGGGAGGCTGGCGGAGGTCTCCTATGACACCGGCGGTGGGGGCCGGTGGTTTCGACATGTCGGGGACGTGGAGTTCCTGGAAGCCTGGCTGCAACATCCCGACTTCCACTTGATCAAGTAGCGCTTCAGCCTCGATCATCGCGTCCGGGCTCACGGTGCCGGTCGCCACTCGCGGTCTCGCGCTGTCGCGTACTGGTGGATGCCCTCGATCGTGATGGGAGTCCTGTGGGTGAGGAGAAATCGCAGCGGCGGGGAGTTCCTCGGAAAGTTGCGCATCCTGTCGCCCGTGGTCTTCATGGGCCCTTGGACTTCCTGTAGGTGCGCATGGACCGGGGCGAGCGCCGTCAAGGCGCCGCTGTCGGTCCCCTTCAAGATCCGGTGGGCGATGGCGGTCGCCGCGACGTAGGCCCTGGCGTCGACAGATGGGCTGGCCAGCGCGTGGAAGTGGTGGAACTTGCCGGATCCCCCTTTCAGGCGGTCCCTGCGCTCTTCCCTCTCCAGGGCATCTTGCTCAAGGATTTCGTCGTGTTCGGCGCTGAGGGCGAGGTTCCGGGCCGCCGGCCAGGTCAGGGTGATCAGGCCGGCGACGGTGTGCAGGTCGATGAAGTACTGATTGCTGTCGATCATCCACCCGACGCTGCCCACTTCTCGGGGGCCGTCGGGGCAAAGGAATCCGATCAGGTCCTGCTGCAGTGCGAGTGCTGTCTTCAGGAAGTCCTCGCTGCAGGCAGGTGCCGGGGCTTGGTCGTGGCGGGCTCCGCAGATGGGGGCGTTGAGGCGCTCCGGTCGCCCTTCGGTGACGACACGGCATTGGTTGGGGTGAAGATCCTCGTTCTTGATCCTGGGGATGAGTGCGAAGCCCTGAACCTCCATGCCGAGGTGACCGCACTTGGCGCAGTTGTGGCGGAGAAGGCAGCGGTGGGCGGGGCAGGCGAAGACTGGAGGGAGCCGCCAGAGGCGTTTCCAGCTGCCTCCGTGAGCGCGCTCGATGTCGGAGTCGCCGGCCAGGCAGCTGGGGCAGAACCGTGACCAGCGCCGGAACACGTCATGGTTGCCGTGGAGGATCCGTCCCCGGGGCCGACGTATCAGCGTTGCATCGAGTGGTCCGTAGCGGGCGCCGAACGGGGCGAGGAAGAGGTTGGCGACCTCGTCCTCATCGAGTCGGGTGGTGCGTGCGAACTCAGCTGATTGCTCCGGTGTTGGAAGATACTGCTGACTGATGGAGAGATGTTCGGTCAGCCCGGTCCGGTGGGTGCTCAGCCCGGTGTGACGGACGATCGTTCCGGGGCTGACGTTGTTGTGGTGGGCCAGGCGGAGAAGAAGGCCGACGAGGCTTTCATCCGGGAGCGGGGCGAGGCTGCGGGGCAGAGGCCGGAGCGGAGACATGGGGCAGCCGTCACTTTCCCGCGGCCTTGTTGTCGAAGACGGTGTTGCGGGGTTTCTGGCGGCGCTTCGGAGCGGGCTTGGCGGGGACGGCGGGGATCTCGCCGGCCTGCGGGTCGCGGTCGAGAAGGTTGCCGAGGTTGATGGTGATCTCGTCGAGGAGAGGGATGGACAGTTCCTCTTGGCCGGTCTCCATGGCTCGGGTGCAGCCGTCCTGGACGAGTCGGCGCAGCAGACCGACGATGCCCCCGGTGCGGCGGAAGAGGTATTCGGGCATGTCGCCGTCGGTGAGCATGCCGTCCCGGGCACCGAGGAGGCGGAGTTGCTCCTCGGTGCCGGCCAGGTGCTCGATCCAAGCGTTGATCTCCTGCGGAGTCTCGTAGGTGAACGGGTCGAGGTCGACCAGGTCGAAGCGGCGTTCGGTCTGGGTGGCGGCCTGGTCGCTGCGGCCACGCCGGGCGCCGGGCAGAGTCCACTGGCCCGTGCGGGGGTCGGGCCGGCCTTCGCGCAGGAGGCCCGAACCGGGGATGTCGACGCCGATGAGGATGACGGTGGCGTTGAAGGACATCAGGTCGCGGATGAGATCGAGGGTGTCCTGGTCATCCTCACGGTGCATCTTCAACCGGGTGATGTCGTGGCCTTTACCGACCGCAGGAGCTCGGATACCGGCTCTGAACTGCGATGATCCATAGACTACATGTCCGTCACGGTGACGGATGCACTTCTCTGTAGCTCGTCTGAGTGGTGCCGCGGTAGAGCCCGGCGGCGGTGGAGTCGCGGTGTGACAACGCAACGTAGTTAGCATGGAGAAGGCGGCTTTGTCGGCAAGCGCACTCGCCGACGCCGTCAACATGCGGAGATGTCAGGCTTTTCGGGTGCGGTGCGGAGGACGCCTGTGCATGCCAGCAGGGTGGTCGCCGTAGCGCCGAGGAACAGCATGAAGGCCCAGCCCAGGTCGGTTGTGTCGATGCGGCCGATCCGGATGAGGGCGTCTTCAGCGCCTTTCAGGGCGTCGACTGCTTCGCTGAGAGCGAGCGTCTTCTGGCCGCGCCTGAGGGTGTGGTGAAGTCGCGCCTTGTAGATGCCGGCAAGCTCGGCTGCGGGGACCAGGCCGTCCCAGATGATGAAGTCGCCCTCTGCCAGGGTGGCTCGGGCCATGGCATGGACTGTCGTGTCGCCGCTGAGCATCGCGATCAGCTCATCACGGGTCATGTGTGTTTCCCGTCGCGGGGTTCCGTCTCGGTTCCCGGTCGGGTCCAGAGTGTGAGGTCACTGCTGCTGGCGACTGCGAGGGTTCGTCCGGAGGGAGAGAAGCCCGCGGCTCGGAGCGTCGAGTAGTCGGAGTGGAAGATGTGCCACCACTTCTCTGCGTGCGGTCCGTTGTGAGGCATGCCGCCGTCTGCGGAGAGCAGGACGCGGTCGTTGGGCCACTCCGGGCTGATCACTTCCAGTGTCCAGCCGTCAGCGGTGGTGCTGTGCAACCCGCCTCCGAAGAGCCCGGCGATGGGCACTCGGGTTCCGGTGATCGGCCCCAGCCCTGGGCAGGAGAGGTCAGGAACCGCGTCCGGGGTACTCGTGTCGGGGTCGGGATCGCGATCTCGGGCGATCTTCTCGCCAGTGGTGGCGTCGAAGAGCCCGTGACCGTCGTAGGAGACCACCATGACCAGGTCATGCCCGGTGTCGGGTGCCAGCGCGAAGCCGATGCCGAGCAGGCCGCCGACCGGGGTGCGCCGGTCCAGGACGGGGCGCCAGGGAGCTGGCGGTGCGATCACCGGGGCTGCGAGGAACCGTTCGCGAAGCTGCTGCTGGTAGTCCGAGATCACGGTGTCTCCTCGTGCTTCGTCGATGATCCGGTTGAGGCGAGTCGAAGTCGAGCGGCGGCCCAGATCCGCTCGAAGACGTCTTCGGTGATTTCTGCAGGGCCGTCGGCATCTTCCCAGCCGGTGAGGTCGCCTTCCGCAAGGACGCTGTACTGCCTCTCGTAGGCGGCCGTCGCAGCGGCATCGCCATGGTCTCTGCACTGCAAGACCTCGCCGAGCGCGGCTGCGGTGACCGGAGTGCGCTTGGGCCCCTGCAGATCCACTTGCCGGCTCACCCACTGCTCATCGTCGAGCTCGAAATAGGACCAGGTGGCGCTCTCACCGTCATGCGTTCGGATCCATCGCGTCATGGCCCTATCGTCGCTGACCTCGGCAACCAGATTTTGGACTGGGGGGATAGCCCGAAGCCGGTCAGCTTGCTTGGCATCCCGTGGACGGCCTGCCCGGTCGGGGTGCATGATCCGGTCATGCCGACTGAACAAGAGCTCGGGTCCATGGAGGTGCGGATCGCGGCCGCATCCACGGGAGCGTGGGTTCCCGTGCTGGAGACTCGTGGTGCGACCGGCGGGGCGAGCTGCATCCAGATCGCCCCAGCCACTGCCGTGGAGGACGATGAGATCTATCTCAGCCGGTTCACCAACGGAGAACAGGTCCAGGTCAGTCCGGACCTGCAACTGGATGCCGATCTAGATTTCATCGCTTCTGCGCGACAGGACATGCCCCGCCTGATCGCTGAGGTGAGGCGACTGCGCGCACTGCTGCGGGGGGACAGCGACCGGCGGCATGCCGCTTTCGTGGCGCTCCGCGAGCTCGGGCGAAGCCAGGACTACCGTGACCGGGCAGACGCCGGTCGTGGCCTCGCGGCCTTCGCCGACATGCAGGAGGCCATCGGGCCACTGCTGGAGCTCGTGCTCGACCCGGGCGACACCTTCGTCACCCGGGTGACTGCGGGAGCCGTGCTCCGGAGAAGGGACAGGATCGGGCTGACGATCGTCGCCTCCGCGCTGGCGGTCGCCGACTGGAGTCACAGCGAATGGATCCACACGGCGGTCCGCGATGTGTTCGGCATCTTCTCCGAAGAGCGGGACAGCGCGATGCAGCTGTGCGAGGAGATGCTGCAGGACCCCGACGACCGCGTTGCCCTGGGGGCCCGTCAGCTCCACGAAGCCTTGGCCGACATCGACCCCGTTCTTCGCCCCGCGTAGCTCCGCAGTGCGGGACAGGCTTCAGGAAGGCGCTCCAGAGCTGGGGCGAACCGGTGGCACTTCGGTCTCGTCAGCGGCGATCAGGGAGATTGCCTTGTGGACGGCGTCGAACAGCGTCCAGCCGTCGAGCTCCTCGGCGATGGGCCGTTCCGGGTTCCGGCCGCGCCGGACGGCTTCGTCGAGCACAGCCCTGACGGTGCCGGGCTCGTGAAGGTTCAGGGTTCTGCCGTCGGGGGTTCCGACGGTCCCGGACGGCTGCGGATAGCCGTCCGGGACGAGCCGTTCAGGGCCGTGTGAGAACTGGATTCGCAGGCCGCCGCGACCTTCCAGCGAGCGGATGGACAGCGTTTCGCAGCAGCCCTCGCGGGTGCCGTCAGCGAGCGCGTGGTGAGTGTGCCGCAGCGACCACAGGTAGGTCCTGTCGTCGATCGTGAGGCGGCGTGTCCTCTTTCCGCTGCGAGTCATCCGCAGATCGTAGCGGTGGCCGAGGGTCGGGCTTCAGGGTCGGCTGGGGCCGTCGTAGTAGCCCGGACACGCCAGCAGGACGGAGTTGAAGAAGTAGCCCTGTTCGTCCTCCGGGTCGTCGTCTCCCTGGAACGGGCGCCAGAAGCTGAGCAGTAGGTCCGGCGCGATGAACGACGCGGGATCGTCCTCCGCGGCGACGATCGTGGTGACCTCGGCTATGCGGCTCACGACGTCCCGGGCCGGCAGTCCGAACAGGTCGATGCCACGGAAGAGAACGACGTCGGACTGCTGGGAGGGGCGGCCGAGTTCGACAGCTTCCAGGAGGTCGCGGGTGCATTCGATGCTGATCATCAGGCCGCTTGGCCGGAAAATGTGCTGCCCCGCCCGGTCGGATGCGGAGATCGCCGCGGGCTCCCGCAGCGATTCCAACGCGTGGTTCGCGGCCTGGCGCGTCATGCCGATCTGCAGGCGGCCGACGCCTGCGGGTGTCGGCGTACAGGTCGACGTGCACAAGCGTGTACGGGGAAACGTGCACAGCTCCAACGGTCTCGCGCCGTGGGGACCGTCGGATTGCGACCGTGGTGGACAGCGAGCGGTCAGCGGCAGATCAGGCTTGCGTCCAACAGGAGGCCGTCGACGTCAAGGTGTGCTGACCGGACTACCTCCGCGACTGCTGGCGGTACCGACCGGGGGCCAAGCCGTACTCTCGTTTGAACGCTTTGGCGAAGGCGAATTCGGAGGTGTATCCGGTGCGCTGCGCTACGGTCTGTACCGGCTTGTCGCTGTCGCGCAGCAGTCGCGCCGCCAGCGTCATCCGCCACCAGGTCAGGTAGCCCAGCGGCGGTTTGCCGACCAGCGAGGTGAACCGGCGGGAGAAGGCCGCCCGCGACAGTCCGGCTTTCGCGCCCAGCGCTTCGACCGTCCACTGCCCGGCGGGTTCCTGGTGGATATGGCGCAGCGCTTCGGTGATCGCCGGATCGCGCAGCGTCGCGGCCCACCCGGTGGCCGGGCCGTCGTCGGTTTGCTCGTCGAGCCAGGCCCGCAGGATGTACAGCAGCATGATGTCCAGCAGGGCCGATACGACCGCTTCGGTTCCGTGGTCGGGGTTGGCGATCTCGTCGCCGAGCAGGTTGACGGCAGCATGTAGCGGCGTGCGGTGGCCGAGACGTGCCGGAAGGTGTATAACCTCGGGCAGTTCCTCGAACAGCGGATGCGGCCGGGTCTGGTCGAGCGTGTACGCGCCGCACAGCAGGACCGTCGTGGCCCCTTTGCCGTCGTCGGCACTGGGCGCTATCTCCCGCAGGGACGCCGAGTGTGCGCCGGTCAGGGACGTCGACGGACTGTCGGCCAGAGCGTGCCCGCAGCCGTGCGGAAGACACACCACATCGCCCACGCTCAGGGCGATCGCGGCGCCCGTCGGCGGGGTCAGCCAGCATGTCCCTTCCAGCACCACGTGGAAGCCGGCCCCGGAGAACGGCTCGGCCCGCACTCCCCACGGAGCGTGCTTGCGGATTTCAGTGGAATGCGGGCGCCCCATGCGCATTACGCCGATCGCATCGCTGAGTACGTCCATCGTCAGATCGTATCGCGAGGCCGCTACACGCAAGACGACCAGATATGAAACGGAGACGGTGAGTTATGGAGAGCGGCACCTGACCTCCATACGCTGAGTGCGCCAGACAGATTGACCGATCGGTCTACCAGAAGGGCACCACATGAGCCTGTACACCGCCGTCGCGACCGCGACCGGCCGCGACGGCCGCGCCGTCAGTTCGGACGGCAAGTTGGACGTCGAGCTGGCCCTCCAGAAAGAGTTGGGCGGGACCGGAGACGGTACCAACCCCGAGCAGCTCTTCGCGGCGGGCTACGCGGCCTGTTTTGCCACCTCCATGCAGCTGGTGGCGCAGAAGAAGGAGATCGACGTCTCGGGCATGTCGGTCACCGCCGAAGTCGGCCTCGTCCCCAACGGGCAGGGCGGCTTCCAGCTCGAAGTCAGCCTGCGGACGAAGCTACCGGACAGCCTGCCCCGAGAAGTCGGTCGCGCGCTCATCGAGGCCACCCACCAGGTTTGCCCGTACTCCAACGCCACGCGCGGCAACATCCCGGTCGAGCTGCTCGCCGAGTAACCGCCGCCCGCTGAACGCCATCTGGACCGCAACCGCCAGAGTGCGCGATCCAGGTGGCGTCGTCTTACCCGCCTGCCCCACGGCGCGGGGCAACGCCTATTGGTCTTGAGACCAGCTCATTTCGCACCGAGACCCCTGTGTACGTTCGGGCGTACCTGACTGTGCACGTTTGCCTGTACGCCGACAGCGGGTGGAGCGAGCTCGAAGTGCATGCGCGCATCGTGTCACGGAGCCTCCTACTCGCCCGCAGGGGCCGCGATCTGGGCTTCGAGGTCGGCGACGCGGCGGTCCTGGAACCGTAGGTTGGAGCGCGCGGCTTTCAGCCGCTCGTCGAAGGCCCGGTTGTCGGCGGTGAGCTGGCGGACGCGCTGCTTGAGGGTGGTGTTCTCGGTGGTGATCCGCTGGATGGCCTCCTGGGTCCATTCGGCCTCCAAGTCGCGGACCTGGCCGAGGAGTTCGCCGATGCGGATGCGCTGGGTGAGGATCTCGGCGTGGGCGGCCTTGAGGGCGTCCTCGGCGTTCTGGGCCCGCTCGCGCCAGGTTGCCTCGCGTGCATCGTCCTGGTCGGTGACCATCTGGGTCCGGCGTTCGCCGGCTTCGGCCATCGCGGTGGCGACCGCGACTCTGGCGTCGGGGTGGTCGTAGAGGAAGGTGCGGGAGACGTTCGCGCGGCGGGCGACGGCGGCGACGCTGACCTGGGTCCTCTCGCGGCGGAGCCGGGTGACGGCGTCGCGGACCCGCCCCAGGGCGGCGTCGGTGCTGCGGTGGCGGGCTGCTAGGGCGGCGGCTGTGCGCGGGTCGGGGACGGTGGTGGTCACGCGCATTGCTCCTGTTCGTCGGCGCTGTCGTCGGCCTGGTCCTGCTCGTCGCCGGCGGCCTGGGCGAGGTCGGCGGCGCGGAAGGCCGTGGACCACACGCGGTGGAAGTAGTCCTGGGGTTTGCGCAGGTCCAGGGCGAGGACGTCGTCGAGCAGGCCGAGGCCAGCCAGGGCGCTTTCCAGGCCGTCGATGGCGCGGGCGGTGGGTTCGAAGTAGCGGTGGAGGTAGTCGGCGGTGGCGTCGTCGGGAGCACCTTCAGCCAAAAGTCGCCACTGTTCGCGCTTGCGCCGCCAGTAGAGGAGGTCGGCGCCGGACAGGACGAACTTGTCGCAGTTGTGGCAGTCCAGGTTCCAGGGGCAGGCGCCGCCCTCGACGACGGGCTGGAAGGTGCAGAACCCGCCCTCGGCCGGGGTGCTGCGACGCGACAGGTCGATCGCCAGGGCCTGGGCCTGCGCGCGGGTGAGCGGGGCGGCGTCCCCTGCCAGGAGTTCGCCCGGTTGGGCGGTGCCGGGGCCGGCGACCCAGATATGCTGGAGCACATCCTCCAGATCAGTGCTGGTCAGATGCACGTAATGCTCGGCCATGCGGTCCGAAACCTGGCCGAGGTAACGGCGGATGTGAGTCAGTGAGGCACCGGCCCTCAGCAAATTGGTGGCCAGCGTGTGGCGAGCCTGATGAGGGACGAGCTGTCCCAGGTCGAGTTCGTTCACCCAGGCCCGGAATCCGCGGTTGAACCACGTATAGGACAGCGCAGTGGTGCCAGCGGGGTTGCGGACGTTGGTGGCGAACAGGGCAAGTCGGGCCCGCTCGCTGCTCGTCGGTCGACGGCCGTGCCGGGCGACGAAGCGGTCCAACGTCTTGCGCTGGCGCTCGGCGAGCAGGTCGTAGAGACGGTCTGGGATGCGGATCGCCACGTCGTAGTTCCCGACTTTGGTCTGGTCGTGCCAGAACATCGCCAGCCCGCCGTAGCGGCCGATGCAGTCCCAGCGCAGTTTCACGACCTCGCCGACGCGCCGACCTGTCACCACGATCGTCTCCCAGACGTCCCTCAATCCCAGGTCATCCGGGTCGTGGACCTCAGCGAGCCGGGTGAGGTTGTCCCCGTCGGCCAAGGCGCGGGCGACCTCGTCGGGAAACGGCCGGCGGGCCCGAAGGGTCTCGTTCCCGGCATAGGGCATCGCGATGATGAACTCCCGGTCCAGCGCGAGCCGTTCGGCGGTCCCGTGCTCCAGCGCGTCGCGCAGCAGCTTGCGCACCCCGTTGAAGACATCGGTGCGGGTGACCTGGGTGACCGTCGAGGGCTCCCCGGCCAGTCCTTTCATCACCAGCGACGGCAGGCTGTTCTGCTCACGGTGCCGCTGGTCGGCGATGAACCGGGTCATGTGCTCCACCCGCAGGGCGGACGGGTCGTGGCCGCCGCTGGTGGCGTCGACCTCCAGGAACGCGCTGAGCTCGGTGCAGGCCCGGCGGATGCCGTCGATCGGCGCGGCGGTGCGCGGGCGGCGCGGTGAGCTGATCAGGTCGGCGGTGTAGTCCCAGAGCAGGTCCCGAAGCCAACGTTGGGAGATGGCGGTGAGGTCGATGTGGCTGGCCCGGGACGGGAAGCGGATGCCGAAGTGGTCGGTCTCGATGAATCCGGCCTCCCGCGACTGCTGCGGGGTGAAGTAGACCAACCGCAGGTAGTGGAGCATCTTCTTCACGATCGCGGTGTGGAAGCGGGGGAAGCCATCCAGGTCCAGGTCGGTCAGTGAGCCGGCGTCGCGCTCGCGTGCGAGGTTGACGAGCTTCTGGATCCAGTCCAGCTTCCAGATGCTGTGCCGGTCTTCCTGGGTGTGGGCGAACAGGCCCCACTGGATCTCGGCCCGCAGCAGGGGCCGCAGGCCGCGCAGGTTGACCTGCTCCGGCCGCGGTGCCGGGTCAACGGCCGCGCACCAGGCACGGAACGCGTTCTGGTCCGCGTAGGAGACGCGAACCGGCCGCCCCTGCTTCTCGTAGCGCTGCCACCAGCTCGACGGGAGGGCGGCCCCTCCCGGACGGCGGTCGCGCATGTAGCGGTGCCGGTGCCAGCAGCACAGCCCCAGCGGGGACAACGCCAGCCCGGGACAGACGGTGGCCTGGCAGTTCCCGTAGCCCTCGCACGGCTCCTGATCGGCCACCCACTGGTCGAAGTCCACCGACGCGTCCCGGACGGAGACCGAGTACTTCCACATGCCGTAGTGACGGATGCACAACCGCAGCTCGGTGCGCGGCGAGGTGGGTCGGTCGGGGCAGATCAGGCAGGACCCCTCCCGGTCGTACTCGGCGCGCGGCAGCGGCTCGGCGGTGGTGAGGAACTCTGCCCGGGTCCTCCCAGACGCCCGGGCCGTTTGCCACTCCTGGAAGTGCGTCGAGCACAGGTCCAACCCGCTGTGCCGGGCCCGCTCGCACGCGTCGACCACACAGGCCCACTGGTAGACGCGGTGGCCCCGCGGGACACGGATGATGACGTCGCGGAACATCGGGTCGAAGGCCGGGGCGCCGATCAGCGCGGTGAGGATCTCCAGTCGGTCCCGGCCCTCGCGGTCGGGGCGGTCGGTGTAGAGCGGCAGCAGCGATTTCACGGTCACTTCGTCTCACCCCAGACCGTGCGGAGCGCAGCGTCGAAGGCCGGGTCGTGGACGTCGACGTGGCCGTAGACCTCGTCGACCATCGTGGCCGAGGCCCACCCTCCGGCATCGCGGGCGATCAGCAGGTTCCCGTCCGAGGCGTCGAGAACAGCCGAGGTGAACGTGTGCCGGAATGCGTGGGGTTTCACGAGCCCCAGACCTGCGCGTTTCCCGGCCCGGCCCAGCATCCGGCGGGCCCCGACAGGTGCCCACGGCTGCCCGGTCCCGGGGCCGTGTAGTTGGACCAGGAGCATGCCGTGCCCGGCGGTGCCGCGTGGATACTCGCCGCCGGTGAGGTACTCGAAGTAGGTGTGCACCATCGCAGGGCTGACCCGCTTGATCAGCCCGCCCGTCATCGTGCCGTGCTCGATGCGCCAGGGGTGCTTGGTCTTCGCCTCGGCCCGGTTCGGGTTGCCGGGGCGGTGGCAGACGTGGACGTGCGGGGTTCGGCACTCGCCGCAGGCCGCGTTCTCGCGCAGGTGCAGGTCCACCAGGTGCAGCCCGCAGAGCTCGCCGATCCGCAGCCCGCCGTCGGCCAACCAGGTCACCAGCAGCCGGTCCCGGGCCGAGTTCACCACCGCCAGGAGCTCCTCCCGTGCGCCGTCGGGGAGCATCTTCGGGTGCCGGCGGTGCGGCCCCGTCGGCGCGAGCGGATTGGTGGGCAGCGTGTTCTTCACGTGCCCCAGGAACGCTCGGCGCCTGTCCGCGCGCGTGGGAAGCCGGGAGGTGTCGAGCTTCTTGCCGAGTTCCCCGTTGATGCCGAGCGAGGACTGATGCAGGTAGAAGCCCTTCAAGCAGGCCGCCGCAGTTGACAGCGCGGAGCGGCCGTAGGGGCGCTTGCCGATCCGCCACGGCTCACCGAGCGGCATGAGGACCTCCGCGCCGACGATCCCCATGTAGCGCTCAAGGTCCCGCAGCACGACCTTGTCGAAAGCCAGGCACTCGCGCTCCAGCCACCGCAGGTGGTCCACCAGGTAGTACGCGTAGGTCTTCTGCGTCCCCGACCCGTCGTGCACGCGCAGGAACCGGTCCGCCTCCACGTGGATACTGCCCTCGGGCCACACGATCGTCCACGACCGCCGCCCGTCCTTCCGCTCGATCTGCTGGACCCTCAGGTCCCCGACCACCACTCGCCGTGCCACTTGTCCTCCGTACCGACTCCGGAACATGACAGGCGTCCCGGACACGGTCGGTAAACGAGCCCGCGACGCCCTGGTCACAGGCCCAGACGGACATCACGGGCGGCACTGCCCGCGGTCGGTAAAGTCCAGGATCAGCACGGTGGTGTTGTGGTCGTGCAAGGAGGCACGGACGCCTCGGATCAGGCCGCGGAGGGTCTTGGCATAGGGGGCGCCGTAGAAGTCAAGGATCGCCTCACAGAGCCCTTTCGGGGTGGCCTTGACCGGGGTCTGGCAGTAAGCGACGGGGACGAACAGGTCCCGGGTCCCCTCGATCGCGTTGGGGTTGAGCTGCTGGTGGAGGTCGCGCCAGAAGTCTTCGAAGGCCGCTGCTGCCTCGCATGCCGTCTCGGTCTTGCCCTGGTAGCCGCCCCCGCTGATCATCAGGCCATCGCGGGTGCCGGGGGTGAAGTTCAGAGCGTTGTTCTGGATGCGGGATCTCATCAGCGTGGTGACCCGGCGGCTCATCGGGGTCTCCTGCAGCCCGAGGTTGACGTGCGAGGCGGTGCGGTGCAGATCGTGCAGGGCCCGGCGGCGAGTCGGCAGGGCCCGGTATTGGTCCGGGCTCAGCCTGGGAGCCGGGTTGAAGGCGCTGCGGGTCGTGCGCCAGCGCTGGCATCCCTCGAAGCTGAGCCGGTCCGGTGGCGGTCCGGCCCGCAGGAACGAGACGATGCCCGCCTCGCCATCACCGCTCGTGGCGCGGTCGTCCATGGCTCACGCTCCCTCGTCCGGCGGGTCGGGCTCGGGGTGGTCAGTGTCGTCGTCGGGCAGCAGGAACAGGTTGCCGGTGCGGTAACTGGCTCCCAGCCGAGCTGGTTTGGTGGGACGTCTTGTCACCGCCTCCTCGCGGCGGTGCCGGCGCTCGGCATCAAGGCCGGAGACGGCTTGCTCGACGCGCTGCGGCATGGGGGTCACTGGTGAGACGGGGGCCCGGGCAGCGGCCCGGTCCTCGGCGGCGGCCCGGGCCTGGGTCTCGTCCCGGGCGTGTTTGATGCGTTCGGAGCGGGTGGTGGCCGTCTTCCAGCTGCTGACCGGGGCCCGGGCGGCGAGGATCTCCAGCAGCAGGGGCAGCAGTTCGGCATCCGTGCGGGGCCGCATGTCTGCCTCGCGTGCGGCGGCCAGTAGCTCGGAGACCCGTCGGTCGCCGAACGCGGGGACCGTGCCGACTGAGGGCAGTCCGGTCCAGCGCAGTTCGTGCCAGTCGTGGGTGAGGGGGTCCTGGAAGAACACGGTGCGGCGGTCGCGCGGTTCGCGGTGGACGCACCAGCGGCCCTTGAACCTCCCGCCCCGGGCCGAGCGCTCGTTCAGGTAGGGCTCAAGCGCGTCGCCGTAATACCAAAGGCCCCTGATCTTCACTCCGCGCTCCCGCAGCACAGAGATGGGATGGGACGGCAGCAGCTCGTAGTAGAGGTCCGGCTGCGGCAGCCGCAGCCCCAGACCGGTCTGCTCGAAGGATGCCGCGAACAGGGTGTTGGGGCTGTGGCTGCCGCCGACGTCCCAGGCCGGGGCGTACTCGCCAAGCTGCCTCCGCTGCCAGATCCCCACGATCCAGGTGGCGACGAGGTGTTCCATCTCCTCCAGTGTCAGCACCTCCTCGTCCTCGGGGGCGGCCCCGCGGTCGGCGACGTCGACGCCGGTGTAGCCGGGCAGGTGCTCGAACAGCAGCGTCCTGATCGCGCCGAAGGCCCGCTCGACGGCGTGCTTGTCCGGAGGCCGCAGGGCCCGGGCCGGAAGGATGTTGCAGCCCAGCTTCCGCTCGACCTCCACCAGGTGGTGGTTGCGATAGACAGACCCGTGGTCGGTGGTGACTGTCTCCGGGCTGAAGAACGGCAGCCCGGCCACCGGATGGCCGGCGAACTCGGCCACCAGCGCGGACGGCAGCCCCGGATACGGCCACTCCATCTCCGGCCCCCACTCCGGCCGCATCGGAAGTGGCAGCATCACGTCCCGCAGCAACATCGCCGCGTCCACCGCGGTGTCCGACACCAGCGTGAGCCGGAAAGCGCAGAGCGAGTGGGTGAACACATCCAGCGCGAGGGTCAGGTGGGCCCTGACCGGCTCGCCGAAGACACCTTCGCGGACCATCGCCGGCAGCACCGTGGTGTCCAGCGCGACCACCTGCCCGGGACGGTCGACCAGCACATGCCCGGACCGTACCGGCAGATCAGCCGCCCCCAGGTTGCGAGGCCGTGACCCGCTGGGGCCAAACCACTCGTGCCAGACCTGCCGCAGCGTGTTGTAAGACGGGACGTGCAGGTCGGGCCCGTAGGTCTCGCGTACGTACTGATGGACCAGGCGGGTGCGGGTGGCCATCCCGACCCGGGACCGGCCCTGCAGTTCGGCGTGGACCGCGAAGATCGCCTCCCGGATCTCCGGGCCGATACTCGGGCGGCGCCCGCCCGGCCGCAGCCACCGGTCATCGGCGCATCCGATCAGCCCGGACCGCTCACGGCCACGCTCCCAGCGGATCAGCGTGCGGTAACCGACCCGGTCCAGTCCCAGCAGCCGGGCCTCCTGCCGGTCCATCGCCGCCAGCTCGGCGACCTTGGCCCACCGCCGCTCGGTCAGCGTGGTGACGGCCGGGTCGTAACACGGCCTCGGTTCCCCCGGCCTGGGATCCTCCGGATTCCCACTACGGAACCCGGTACCCACCTCCAGCAGGTGGGCCATCCGTAGCCGGACCAACTCCAGCCTCCCCGGCGGAAGATCAGCCACGGACGCGGGCTGCCGTCCACGGTCCGGGCCATCGGCCGCTGTGCGCGAGGACGGCCGACAAGCCGGATGGTTGACGAGGAACCGGAAGGTCAGCGGCTGCCGGGCTCCCGCCGGATCGAGTACCACGACCCGCCCCAGATGGGGCTCGTGCCGTTCGACAGTCCACTCCACCCCGTCCAGGACGAGCCCGGCCCCCGGAGCGAGATCAAGCACCAGCGCAGGACTCACAGGGCCCCACCTGCCGGCTCGACCAGCGAGCGGTCATTCAGCGGGACAGAAAGATCGATACCGAGCGAACGGTGCCAGAGCTGGTGCAGCAGCTCCGCCCGAGCCAGCGCCGGAACCGTGGAAGCGGCCACGAGTTCCCCGAACGTCACCCGGGCCCGAGCCCGTTCCAAGAGATCCGCCCGCAGCCCGAGCGGATCGGGCAGCGGGCGGCGCTGGCAGGACAAAGCGTCCAGCCCGGTGAAGACGTGCGGCCTCCAGCCTGCGGCCACTACGTATTCCCAGCCGCAGGCCAGTGCCATTTCAAAGGCGGCGGCGAACGACTCGACGTCCTTCGCACGCACCCGGTCGAGCGGGCGGACATCGATCAGACACACCCCGGCCCGGGACAGCACCAGGAAGTCCGGAACATGGACACGTGGCCCGCCGCCGGTCCGGAACTGCAGCTTCAAGGGCTGCGGGACCACCTCCCGCACCTGGCCGGCGAAGTCCAGCGCGAGCAGGACCTTCGCTTCCTCCAGACTCTCGAAGCCGTGATGCCGCCCTGTGCTGACCATGTACTGAAGCCCGGGCCGGTGGCGCTGCCGCCGATGCCACGAGAACCAGCGAACCGGCCCGACCGCGGGAAGCTGAACCTGGGCAAGGTCCCGGACCGGCACGATCAGTTCGCCGCCTCCGAGGTTCAAGGTGACCGCCCAGCGACGAGTCCAGCCATCCGAGAGATCCAGATCCTGACGTCCAGAGTCAACCGACGCCCGTACGAGCAGGTCGTCCCAGCGGCAGCGGTGCGACCACACCGCCCCCGCCTCAGGGTCTGCCGCAGGCAGCAGTCCGTCCTCGTCGGCCATGCCTTCAAGCAAACGCCCGCCCACGGCGCCCGCACCGGCACGCTTCGAAATTGGTGACAACCCGACTGCGAACACGAACCTTGTGACAACTAGCCCGAGCAACTGGTGACAACTATCGCTGCGAACTCGACCGAGAGGACCAGGTCAGATGCCCCGCTCGGTGACAGTTATCGCTGCGAGTCACACCGATTTGAGCCTGAGCACGATAGGTGTCGTATTTGCACGACAACTGTCGTCATCCGCGTTCGGCCTCCTGGTGCAGGTCCTCCTGGGTCGGCCTCCACGGGCCTCCGAGAAGCGGCGTTGTCAGTGGGCTCTGCCAGGGTGTGCGTCGTGGACGAACTGGTGGAGCGTGTCGACGACCAAGATCGTGTGCTGGGGGTGGTGGTCAGCCGCCGGCAGGCCATCCGGGAGGGTTGGCTGCACCGGGTCGCCGTGACGGTGTGTCGTGATGAGCATGGGCGGATCCTCGTTCACCGGCGGTCGGAGCAGCTGTCGCGCTTCCCCGGGCTCTACGAGGTCGTGGTCGGTGGCGCCGTGGATGTCGGTGAGTCCTATGAGCAGGCCGCCGCGCGGGAGCTGGCCGAAGAGCTGGGCATTCGTGTGCTGCCGCGCTTGCTGTTCACGTTCCTTCCCGAGCGCACCGGTTCCGCGTCCGCCGCGGGCATGGACGTTCCATCGTTCAAGCCTTCTCTCGTCAAGGCGGTGTTCAGGGACGTCACCCCGCTGCACGTCTCGCGGTCGGCCGCTCGGGCTGCCGCGTCGGTGACGCGGACAGTACTGACGGACATCATTGACGGCGCGCTGCGAGCGGCGGAGGAGGAAGCCCGAAAGAAGCTGCTTCCCAAGGACCTTGTGACAGCCATAGGCCGGGACGTCGAGCTGGAGGTGGGAGACAGGTGGTACCACCACAGCCCTACGTTCAAGGGGCTGACCGGCGTCCTGTACGACGCCGAGGGTGTCGTCGTACACGCTCCCAAGCGCAGCAGGTCACGCAAGGCGAGTGCCGTGGTGGGCGCCCACAGGTTCGAGGCCGGGATCAAGAAGCTGCTGCGCAACCGGGGTACGGCAGCTGTCCCGGCGATGGTCCGCGATTTGGACGGGCTCGCGAGCGTGTTCCTGACGGACCTCGCCCGGGACGCGGCCATGGTCGTCCGGGAGGGCGGGATCAAACGGTTCGGCACGGTCACCCTGATGACGCCGGGCGAACGGGCTGACACGCGCCCGTCCGTGCCGGAGTCCGTCCTGGCCCTGTCCACCCGCACGGGAGACGGGCGGACCATCGACAGGGACGACGTCCTGGCCGCCACCATGATCCAGTTGTTCGGCGAAGTCAGGCAGCGAGCCCTCGCCGCGGCACGCGAAGCGACAGACACCGGTTCGGACGGCTGAGCGGGGACACAGGGATCGCCGCTGGACCTGGACGCCGGCATTCGCGCCATACCGAGTTGGGCGCGCGCACCGCATGCTTCAGTGAGCCGTCGCCGGGTCCACGCGCGAGGAGGCCCGGAGACGACTATGGCGTGTGTCGGAAGTGCTCTAGGTTGGCCGACGTGAGTGGGCGGGGGCGGAGTTATCGATATGTCGGACCGGACGAGCTGAAGGCAGCGGTCCGGCCGGGTGATGGCGGGCGTCGGATCGGCTCGGCGGCTGACTTCGGTGGCTGGATCGTGGAGCAATCGGCGGTGGAGCTGGCCGAACCGTTCAGCTTCGTGATCGGTGTGGATGGTGTGCTCCGGCTGGCGCCGCGGCGAAGCGAGCACGTGGCCTGTGCCGGCGGAGGCATGGTTCTGAGCGCCGGCGAGATCAGCTTCATGCGCGAGGCAGACCGGTGGACCGTGAGCGAGGTCAGTAACCAGTCCACCGGATATTGCCCGGATGTCAGCTCCTGGGCGGAGGTCGTCCGTGCCCTGGACGCCGTAGAGCTCCGGCGGCCTTCCGGCTTCACCCACGAGGTCGTATTCCGGCGATGTCCCGACTGCCAGGAGCACAACATCGTGCGCGAGGACGATTTCGTCTGCGTCTTCTGTGGCAGCGATCTGCCCGCGGCGTGGAACGTGGACCCCACCACGTGAAGGCCGAGGGTCACAGCCACTCGTTGATGGCAGCGACGAGGACGGTCGCCTCGTAGCGGACGGCGAGCTTGTCGTAGCGCGTGGCGGCTGCGCGGTGTCTCTTGAGGCGGTTAATCCCGCACTCGACCGCGTGGCGTTCGCGGTAGTCGACCGGATCGAAGTGTGGCGGCCGGCCGCCGCGGGAACCGAGCTTCTGGCGGTTACGGGCCTGGTCGGCCTTATTCGGGATGGTGCAGCGGATCCCACGGCGGCGCAGGTAGGCGCGGTTTCTGCGGGAGGCACAGGCCTTGTCCGCACGCACCCGATCGGGACGGACGCGTGGCCGGCCCGGCCCGATGCGGGGCACGCGGACCTTCTCCAGTACGGGTTCGAACTGCGGCGAGTCCCCGCGCTGTCCTGCCGTCACCACGATCGACATCGGCTTCTGACCTTGTTCAACTGCCGGGTGGAGCTCGGTGGTGAACCCGCCGCGTGACCTTCCCAGCCCGTGATCACAAGGCTCGGTGAAGATGCCGCCCGGTGGTTCCTTCTGCAGGTCGCTCTGCTTGCGAGCCCCGGCCGCGTGCTGATGGGCGCGGCAGACCGTGGAGTCGACGTTCAGGTCCCACATGATCGCACCGTGCGCGTCGGCCAGGGACTGGAGCTGGGTGAGGATCCGCTGCCAGGTGCCGTTCCGCTGCCATCGGCGGAACAGGTCGTAGATCCGGCTCCACGGCCCGTACTCGATGGGGACGTCCCGCCATGGAACACCGGTCCGGACACGGAACCGTATGCCGTCGATCAACTGCCGCCGTGGCCAGACGGGCGGCCGCCTTGGCACCCTTCGGCAGCAAAGGCTCCAGCGCCGTCCACTGCTCGTCCGTGAGATCTCCCCGACCCATGAACCGTGATCATTCACAGCCCGTTGCGAAAGTCCCGCCTGCCTCGCCGGCCCCTGGCACGCACTCTCGCCGCACCGGGCGAAAGCCCAAGTACGTCCGTACGAGAACGTCCGCCCGGCACGCCGAGAGCACGCACCAGACGCCGCAAGGCCCGCCCTCCGGGCGAACAACGGGACTTTCGCAACACGCCCTAGCACTGGTGGCCTGGGAGAGCCGCAGGCTGCAGCTGAAGAACTCAAACACGCACTCAGCGCTTGGTCTCGTACCTGGTCAGGACCACGCCGTCGGGAAACGTCCGGGTCTCCACCAGGGTCAGGTTCACCCAGTTGTCCAGGGCCGTAAAGAACGGCGTGCCGCTGCCCACCAAGACCGGTGCGGTGGCCAGCACGTACTCGTCGATCAGGCCGGCCCGCATGGCCGCTGCGGCGAGTGTGGCGCCGCCGATGTCAATGGGGCCGCCATCCTCGGCCTTGAGCCGGGTGATCTCGGTGACCGCGTCGCCGGTGACCAGGCGGGTGTTCCAGTCGACCGTGCTGGTCGTCGAGGAGAACACCACCTTCGGCATGTCCCGCCAGCGGTGGGCGAACTCGATCTCCGCCGGTGTGGCGCCAGGCTGCTGGTCGGCGGTCGGCCAGTGGGAGCTCATCGTCTCCCACAGTTTGCGCCCATACAGCGCCAGGCCCGTCGCCCCCACCCGGTCGGACCACCACTGGAACAGCTCGTCGCTCGGCACGCTCCATCCGAGGTCGTCGCCGGGCGCGGCGATGTAGCCGTCCAGGCTCAGGTTCATGCCAAAGGTCAGTTTCCGCATGGCGTCAGCCTCCCGTGAGTCGGTATTCGGCGTACAGACCAGCACGGCGCGGAAAAATCATCGGTCAGGCCACACCGAGGGCCGGTTGACCACCACGCCAAGCGGATGCTGCGTACGGAACGGAACCCCCTACGTACACCTATCGGTGAGACCGGTCGACCGGCGTGACCTTGACCTGCGGTGTTGCACTGCTGCGAGAGCGTGTCGTCAAGCATCTTGGTCCCCTTCCAGAATCGGTCTGAGCAGGCCAGGATCATCCGGTCTCGTTCAGCGGGACGACGCCCTAGCACTGGTGGCCTGGGAGAGCCGCAGGCTGAAGCTGAAGAACTCAAACACGCACTGACGCTCAAAACGCACCCGAGGTAAGGCTGACTCCCCCTCCCCTGTGTCCGCCGCGGGTTCGGGAGCATCCGCAGTTGCCCGCACTGCGCGACTAGCTATCCGATTGGCTTTCGATGCGAGTGACCTGATCAGGGCCGGGATGATCCACGCCGGGCACCATGGGGTTCTCGTAGTCGAACTCCACCTTGCCGAAGGAGTCGCTGGTGATGGGCGGGGGTCATTGTCGGCGATGATCAGTTGCAAGCGTTCGCCATATGCGTCAGCCAGCGTCCTGAAGCGGCTGTAGATCTCGGCCGCGCGTTGCCGGTCGGAGGCGTTGTTGCCGAAGGCCTTGCGCGGTGAATCGATCACGAGGAGCGATGGAACGAGGACGTCGGAGTGGTCGAGTCCGAAGGCAAGGAGCGTGAGGCTGTAGGCGAGGTTGACGGAGGTGGCGATGCCCCCGCCGGAGGCCTGCAGGGTCTCGAAGGGCCGTCCGTTGACCACCGGCAGGTAGGTGTCGCGGTCGATGACGGCCGTGTCGACCCAGGGCAGGTTCCAGCTGGTGAGCAGTCGGCTGAACTCGGTGCTGAGGTCACCGAGCAGAGTCTGGCTGGCCTTGAGCTGCTCGGACTTCTCCTTGATGTCCTTGTTGACCTGCCGGCGGTCGGCCTTGAGTGAGCGGATGTCCGCATCGATGGTGCGCACCCGTGCCCAGGATTCGCGCAGTTGGGTGATGGCATCAATGCTGGCCTTGAGCGAGGCGACGCGGGAGCTGGCCTCGGCGATGGCGTCGAAGCGCGGGGCGACCGCATCACGGGTCTGGGCGTCGAGCTCTCGGCGCAGGCTGGTGACGGCGAAGCTGAGTTGCTGCGACCGCTCCTGGACGGTCTGCAGGTGCGCCTCGTCCGACTGCTGGATGCGCTGTGCGTCCTCAAGCTGCTGCTGCAGGGCCATGCGTGTCTCTTCGATGGCAGCCGGGTCGATGTCGGCCTCGACTGGGTCGGGTTGGAGACAGACGAGGCAGTGACCGTCCTCGACGGCCCGGGCCGCCAGCGACTGCATGCACCGCGGGCAGACGACGAACTCGAAGGGGGAGAGCTGGTCGATGGCCGTGACCGACCGTGCGAGACGGGAGAGGTCGAGCTGTACCTGAGCGACGACGGCATGCCGCGCCTCCACGAGGTCGGCGGCCGCGGACACTTCTTCTTCGGTCTGCCGGGCGGCGCGGATGGCGTTCTGCAGCTCGTCACGCAGCGCGGTGTCGGCGGCGGTCTGTTCCTCAAGTTCGGTGCGGAGGCTGGCCAGGGCGGACGATGCCCGCTCCAGGGTGTCGCGCAGCTGAGTGAGTTCGGCCCGCAGTTCGTCGTCGCTGCGGGGGTCGGAGGCTGCCAGGAAGGAGCTGACGTTGTCGTGCTCGGCGGTTCTGGCCTTCAGCGTGTCCAAGAGTTGGTTCCTGGTGCGCTTGAGCTCCATGAGCGCGCTGTCGGTGAGCCCAAACATCAGGCGGAAGAGCTCTCTGCGCTTGGTCTCAAACCAGCTGTCCAGGTGACCGACGACCTGACGGTCGATCTCGCGCGCCTGGAGGTAGACGTAGGCGTACAGGTCGTTGAAGGTGAGGTTCTGCGGCCGCGCTGCTCCTTCTCGCCGTGCGGCGATCTGTTCGCGCGGGAAGCCGAGCGCGTCCAGGAGGTAGTCGGAGAGCGTGGTGACGCTTTCCGAGGCCCGCAGAGGCAGGGTGCGTTCCAGAGCGAGGGAGTGTGGATCGAGGAGATCCACGGTGTCGGCGGTGTCTCCCTCAATGGTCCGCCTGAGGACGACACGTTCGTCGCCGGCCACGACCTCGGCCTGGACCGACAGGACGTGGTCGCGGACCGCCGGGGTGAGCATGGCGCTGCCGCCGAGGGCGTGCTTGAAGAGCATCAGCAGACTGGACTTGCCAGTGCCGATGGGGCCGGTGATCACGGTGGCCGGACGGTCGAAGCGGTAGGTCTGTTCCGCCTCGGCGGTCGTGACGGTCAAAGCGACTGGCTTCGTTGATCTCTAGGAACAGCGTTTGTCGACTGGTTCCGGAGTCAGTTGGTGATCATGCGGGTCATGAATATCGAGCAGAAATGATGGCGTTGCCCTGGGGGCGGCGATAAAAGGGGAGGCGGGGGCCGCTGGGGCGCTGGCAGGATGTCCGCGCTCAGTACCCGAGGAGAAAGGCCCCACGACCGTGGCTCGTGCCATTACTTTGATCCGCTCCGCCTCCCTGTCCGACGTCGCCGAGTACGCCTACGCGGCCACGGCGCCCGCCGAGTCACGTCTGATCTTCCTCGCTGGGGCGTGTCCGCTGAACGATGACGGCTCCACGGCAGCGATCGGGGACTACGCAGGCCAGGCAACGAAAGCGATCGAGAACATGCAGGCTGCTCTTTCTGCCTCAGGTGCATCACTCCAAGACGTCATCAGCACACGGGTTCTCGTCGCGTCGGCCCGGCGGGAGGACCTGGTGGCCGCCTGGCAGGTAGTCCGCGACTCGTTCGCTGACCATGACGTCCCCAGCACCTTGATGGGCGTCACCGTGCTCGGCTATGAGGGCCAGCTCGTCGAGATCGAGGCTGTCGCCGCCATACTCGATTCTTGAGACCTCTTCGAAGGACACCGCAAACTCGGGACGGCCAGCCGTCCGTCAGGGCGGCTGGCCGTGGCAGATAGCGGCAGAGGTCAGATGGCCTTGGCGGGCTCCTCGGCTCGTGCTCGGGTGCTGGCGAGGCGGTATGAGTCGGTGCCGGTCTCGATGATCGTGCCGTTGAAGGTCAGGCGGTCGACGATGGCCGCGCAGAGGCGAGGGTCGGTGAAGGTCTTGGTCCAGCCGCCGAGGGACTCGTTGGAGGCAATGGCGACGCTGTTCTTCTCCTCGCGTTCGGTCAGAACCTGGAACAGGAGTTCAGCGCCTCGGCGGTCAAGTTCCATGTAGCCGAGCTCGTCGATCTATGCCGATATCCGCATAGATCGATGAGGTCGGCTACATCCCCTTCGAAGCCGAAGCCGCGAACCTGTTCTTCCAGCTGATCTCGAACAGATACGAACGGGCATCCGTGATCGTCACGAGCAACAAGCCCTTCGGACGCTGGGGGGAGGTCTTCGGTGACGAGACCGTGGCCGCAGCAATGATCGACCGCCTCGTCCACCACGCCGACGTCCACTCCCTGAAAGGCGACTCGTATCGCATGCGCGGACGCGGACGGCAACTCGGCCGCGTCCCCACCGCCACCACAGAAACCGACTGAACCACCATAACCACACGCCACACGGGTCACGATTCAACCGACCAAAGTGGGTCCGAGTTCAGACGCCCCCGACACCACCGAGCCGTCGGTGAGTCCTGCGGCTGCCACGAAGTGCCGAAGTGCCCCACGCAGACGTTCATCCGCTGCCGCGGTGTGGCTGGTCGACGGCAGTGTCGCGCCGGGAGTCCTACCCGCGCGCTCCACTCGGCGCTGCTTGCTCCCTCGGTAAAATGACAGGCATGCGCATGAAGATCATTTCAGTGGTAACTACTGCTGCGATAGGCCTGTTGACCACGGCGTGCGGGGGCGAGGGTTCGGGTTCCAACGATGCCGGCGCCAAGCCGGCACCGGTGGGAACCGTGCTACCGCAGAGGCTGACGAAGCCGCCTACGTTGCCGGAGGAGGAGCTCAAGCCATCCCCTGACGGCAACGCGACGTTCGGCGAGAACCTGGCGTACGAGCTGCGCCGTAAGACTCTGGACATGGCCCGGGCGGCGGGCAAGGTCACCGCCACGTGTCCCAAGGGCCTGGAGCCAAAGGGGGGTACGAAGGTGACCTGCACGACCGCCTATGAGGGCCTCAAGGTGGAGTGGGACGTGACGGTCGGCGACAAGCCCGGCTGGTCGGACAACATGGTGGAGTTCGAGGCGGTGCCGCGCCAAGGCATCCTTACCCGCGACGGCGTCGCGCGCCTGCTCTACGGCAACGGCGGCGACAGCATGGACTATGCGCTCTGCAACGACATTCCCGACGCCGTACTGGTGCCCCTGAATGCGAAGTCGAAGTACTCCTGCGAGGTCGTCTTCAAGGGCAAAGATCCGGTCGGTGCAGCCACCGCGGTGCGGGCCACCGACGCCGGACCGCGGGTCTACTGATCACGACATGCCTCGCCGTCGCCTTTCCCGGCCTCTGCGGGATATGCAGCCGGCCGTTCCGTGCCGTGGATGAGCAATCCATCTGCGACAGCTGCCCCTCCGGCTAGGAATTGTCCGGTCGATCATGTGCGGAGCCAGATGACGAGGGCTACGGCGGTGGCGGTGCCGAGGAAGATGTAGTCGCGCTTGTCGTACCGGGTTGCTACCGCTCTGAACTTTTTCAGCCGGTTGATAGCCCGTTCGACAGTGTTGCCTTTCTTGTACCGCTCTTCGTCGAGGCTGGGCGGCCGTCCGCCGCGTGAGCCTTTGCGCAGGCGGGCGGCCTGACTGTCGGTCTACTCCGGAAT
The DNA here is from genome assembly GCF_053599875.1 of Streptomyces sp. NPDC005151. Taxonomy (NCBI): domain Bacteria; kingdom Bacillati; phylum Actinomycetota; class Actinomycetes; order Kitasatosporales; family Streptomycetaceae; genus Streptomyces; species Streptomyces sp. NPDC005151. The sequence goes on from NZ_JBSFYR010000035.1 coordinate 34,625, forward strand.
GGTGTGCCGGATGCCCCTTCGCCGCAGGTACTGGCGACAGGGACTGTTGCTGTACGCCTTGTCCGCGGCGAAGCTGTCCGGCTTCCTGCGGGGCCTGCCCGGCCCGAGCCGGGGGACGCGGATCTTTCTCCAGCACCACCTTGAACTGCGTGCAATCCGCCCGCTGTCCTGGCGTGACGATGAGAGACAAGGGGCGACAGCGGCCGTCCGCGCTCAGATGGAGCTTCGTGGTGAACCCGCCGCGCGAGCGGCCCAGGCCCTCACCTGGTGCGCCACCTCCACCAGCCGGCCGCGCAGGCTCTGCCACGGTGTTTCGCCCTGGTGTTCTGGTGGTGCGGCCCCCGGCAGGAACGGCCGCAACCGTTCCCACTCGGCATCACTCAGATCACCCCGCCCCATGCCGGGAACAACGAAGGAGACAAACCGTGGAAACGCCCGGCCTACGCTGTCGACCATGCCCACACACAACCAGTCGTTCAGCGTGGACCACGACGTCGAGCTGCCCGTGCCCGCACCCGGCGAGGTCTGGACCGTGGGGGCCGTCATCCTCAACCACAACGGCGAAGCCTTCGCCCAGAAGCGAAGCCCGAATCGCCGCCTCTTCCCTGATACCTGGGACATCGTGGGCGGCCATGTCGAGGCCGGAGAAACCCTCCTTGAGGCTCTCGCGCGAGAAATTGGGGAAGAGACCGGTTGGTGCCTCCGCCACGTGCGGCGATTTCTTAACACCAGCACCTGGACCGGAGACGACGGCGCTGGACTCCGTCATGAGGCCGACTATCTCGTCGAGGTCGAAGGCGACTTGGACCATCCCGCTCTGGAATGGTCCAAGCACTCCGCCTACGGATGGTTCGGCCCCGACAATCTTGACCGCCTCAAAGAGAACCGCGTGCCCGGAGAGTTCTTGGTCCACGACCTCATCGCACGAGCCGTGCACGATCGCCCGGACAAGTCCTAGCTGTTCTGTCCACGGAGGTTGGCGACAGTGATCACGGTCGGGTGATCTTGAACGAGTGAGGGCCTTCCGGGTTCGGTGTGGATTACGACATCTCCACCGAACGACAGAAGGCCCTCATGCCCCACCGTAAGGCACCCCTGACCGAGACCGGACAATCGGTGTGCAGCTTCACTGCGCCGGGCCCTCCACAACGACGCCCTGTTTCGTTGGATCGATCCTCGTGGCAGGTCCTTGACACTGCATGTGTCATCGAATGACTGGGACGACTCGCTGTTGCAGTCCCAGGAAGGCTGAACAGCACCAGATCAAGAGCGTCTTGCCGATCAGAACCAACGGGAGCTCTCCGTTCGCCTTGACCCGTCCTCCCACGTGTTCAGTTGCATCGGGACGCCTGCGCACCGAATCGTCCCAGCGGAACTGGAAACGCCCAGTTCAGAGGCACGGCGCCAGTTCATCCCCACCGGGAACGGACAGCCACGACTGCGCGCTCAGCTGACGGCAGCGCCGAACCACTTGGGCAGCCGGCTGAGCAGATCCCGCTGATCTTCACCGACCCACGCCACGTGGCCGTCCGGCCGCAGCAGTACCGCGGGCACGTCCAGTTCCTCGCTGACGTCGACGACGTGGTCGACCCGGTCTGCCCAGCCCGCCACCGACAGCCGGCCGGTCTGGTCGAGCAGCAGTCCGCGGCCGCCGTGCATCAGCTCGTAGAGGCGACCGCGCTTCAGCCCGACGTCCCGCAACCGCCGGCCGAGCAGTTCATGCCCCTCGCCGAAGTCGTAGCGGACCCCGATCGCAGTGATCTTCTCGATCAGATACCGGTTCACCTCCTCGAACTCCATCAGTTCCGACACCAGCCGCCGCACTGACCGGGGACCCGGCTCGGGGGACAGCAGCTCCATCTGCGCGCGCGTGTTGTCCAGCACGTCGGCGGCCACCGGGTGCCGTTCGGTGTGGTAGCTGTCCAGGAGCCCCTCCGGTGCCCAGCCGCCCACCTCGGCGGCCAGCTTCCAGCCGAGGTTGAACGCGTCCTGGATGCCGAGGTTGAGCCCCTGCCCGCCGGTCGGCGGGTGGATGTGCGCCGCGTCGCCGGCCAGCAGCACCCGGTCGGCGCGGTAGCGCTCGGCCTGCCGGGTGGCGTCGCCGAAGCGGGAGAGCCAGCGCGGTGAGTGCGCGCCGAAGTCGGTGCCGGCGAACACCCGCAGCCGCTGCTTGAACTCCTCAAGGGTCGGCGGGACCGTGCGGTCCTCGGCCACCCCCTCGGCGGGCACGATAATGCGGTACACCCCGTCCCCCATGGGGATGGCGCCGAACCGTAGGTGAGTCTTGCGGACTTCGGCCACCACGGCGGCCAGCGTCTCCGGCGGCACGGCCACCTCCACCTCGCCCAGCAGCGTCTCGACCCTGGCGGGCTCACCGGGGAAGCCGACGCCGAGCAGCTTGCGCACCGTGCTGCGGCCGCCGTCGCAGCCGACGAGGTAGCGCGAGCGCAGCCGCGTGCCGTCGGCCAGCTCGGCGGTCACCCCGTGTTCGTCCTGGCTCAGCCCGACCAGTTCGCAGCCGCGCCGGATCTCGGCGCCGAGCTCGGTGGCGTGCTCGGTCAGCAGGCGCTCGGTGATGCTCTGCGGGATGGCGAGGACGTACGAGTGTGCGGTGTCCAGCCGGTCAGGCCACGACTTGCCGATGCCGGCGAAGAAACCGCCGACCGCGAACTGCTCGCCGAGCGGGAGGAACCGCTCCAGCAGACCGCGCTGGTCCATCACCTCGACGCTGCGCGCGTGCAGGCCGCGCGCGCGGGACAGCCCGGTCGGCTCCGCCTCCTTCTCCAGCACGAGCGCGTGCACGCCGTGCAGCCGCAACTCGCCGGCCAGCATCAAGCCGGTCGGTCCACCGCCGACCACGATCACGTCAATCATGAAACCCCCCATTCGACAAGGTTGCATTTCGCCAGCTGCTCCGCGCAGTGCGGCGGCGCGCACACCCGCACCTGCGCGCCGAGTGCCCGCAACCGCACCGCGAGTCCCACCGGCGGTTCGACGTCCCGCGAGACCCATACGTCGCCAAAAGCACACATGCTTCGCGAATCCCTGATTTCCGCAGGTTCTGGCTTCGACCGGAGATTCTGCAGCACGACCCGGGTCTTGCCGCAAGGCCCCCGGTGCGCTATATCTTGAAAGCGGCAAGGAGTGGGAGACCTCCTTGCCTTTGCCTTTTGTCGTCCGCTGTGGACGGACAAGCTCCTCCCGAAGCGGTGACGCGCCGCGTACGGCGATGCCGGCGGTCCAGGAGGATTGCTAAAAATCCGCCGCGGCAGTGGCTTCTTCGAAACTGATCGGTTGTTGTCCGGGTGGGAGCAGCGACGGTGCCGCGGAGGAGGCCGGCCACCTGACACCCCTGCAAGGTCACGCAGCAACACCGCGTTCCGCAGGAAGAGCCAGGTCGGAGCTACGGAGTCCGCGTTCCCGTGCGGCGGTCAGCCGAGCCAGCGGCCGTCGCGCATGAGGTCTCGTCCCTGCAGCTCGTTCGCCTCCCGCCAGGCCTGGATGCGCTGCGGCCGGATCAGGAAGTACTGATAGGGCTCGTCGAGTTCGCGCGGGTCGAAACCGGTCTTGGCCGCGAACACGTCGCCCGTCTCCGGCGCGAGGGTGGCGATGTCCACCGGCTCGGCGGTGCCGTCGACGACGACGACGTCGCGCGTCGGCCCGAGGCCGAGTCGCACCCGGCCGTCCGCCAGCAGGTTGCGGCCGGTGACCGAGGCACGCGGCGTCGAGATGAGGAACGCGGTGCCATCCCAGAGGTACGAGAGCGGGATGAGGTGGACGCCCGGGGAGCCCGGCGTCGCGACCCAGAGATCGACGTCGGTCTCCAGTTTCGCGCGAGTGTCCCGCAGCCTCTCCTCGAGCCCACGCGGCGGCGTGCCTGTCATGCTTCCTCCAGTCACATCGTGGATTGCCCCTCCTCCGAGGGAGGGGCTCCGTCGGTCATCGGTCGGTCCATCGAGGCCGCGGGCTTCGCGGATGGCACGGCCTCCAGCGCCCTGATGGCCTCGCGCACACCGCCCGTCTCGTGGGCCCCGTGGACACCAAGCGAACACATCCGTTCGGCGGCGACAGCACCCGAACCGCAGCGGTGACGGATCAGGGCGTGCCTGCCAGCGATGCGGCCTCCCAGGCGAACCCGTCCGGGTCGGTGAAAGCCCCGGCGTCGCCGCCGAGCACGAGCCGGTGCGATCCGGTGCCGTCGGCAGGGACGCCGGCGTCCTTGGCAAGGGCACGGCGCTTGTACAGCGCCAGCTTGACGGGACCCGACCCAGCGGCGAACTCGACGTACTTGCTGCCGAAGCTCCTCGCCACGGCGAGGCCGCGGTCGACGTAGAACCGCTTGCTCGCGGTCACGTCGGCGACTCCCAGCAGGAGCACCATCTCGTCGATCTCCCGGGTGGCCGGGCCGGTGTCCTTCTTCGCCGAGGTCGCGACCTTCCAGATCGTCCCGTCCGGGGCCTGTACGACGCCGCCGTAGCCCCAGAGCGACTTCGAGGCCGGCTTCAGCAGCGTGGCACCGGCGTCGAGGGCTGCGTCGACGAGGCTGTTGACTGTGGCCGGCTGGGACACCGTGAGCGACAGCGTGAACCCGCGGAAGCCGGTCGTCGGCGCCTCGGAGGCCCGCAGGCGCAGCTGCGTGTCCAAACCGAAGGCGGTGGTGTAAAAGCGGTTGGCGGCCGTGGGGTCGGCCACCTCGAGGGTGATGGATTCGATGGAGGTCATGTCCGTCACGCTAGTTGCGGCTCGGCCGCCGGTGCTTCTCGATTCCTGACCGGTCTGGTCACCTGTTTCGTCACGCACGACGGCATCCCCGCCGCAGCGCCCGCAGCGCGGCGGCGGTAGGCGCTGGGCGGCATGCCGACCAGCTCGGTGAAGCGGGTGCTGAAGGTGCCCAGCGATGAGCAGCCGACCGCGAAGCAGACCTCGGTGACGCTGAGGTCGCCGCGCCGCAGCAGCGCCGTCGCGCGCTCGATGCGACGCGTCATCAGATAGGCGTACGGCGACTCGCCGTAGGCGAGCCGGAACTGCCGGCTGAGGTGCCCGGCCGACATGTTCGCGCCGCGGGCGAGCTCCTCGACGTTCAGCGGCTGCGCGTACTCCCGGTCGATCCGGTCGCGGACGCGGCGCAGTCGCGCGAGGTCGCTCAGGCGCTGCGCAGCGGTACGTGCGCGCATCCACGCGGGATGACACATGAGAGAACTCCTTTCATCCATGTTTGCGAGGATCTGGGTACATGCTGAGGGTGGAGCGGGCGGCGGCCAGGTGGGGGCCGGTGGTCGGCTCGCCCGGGACGTAGGAGCACGGAAGCGCCGGCCGCCGCATTCTTCGCAGTGGTCGCGACGCCGGCCACCGAGGGAGATCGATTACCGAACGGCTCAGCGAAGCTCCTGGATGCGGATCAGGTTGCCCGCAGGATCGCGGAAGGCGCAGTCGCGAACGCCGTAGGGCTGATCGGTCGGCTCCTGGACGACCTCGGCGTCGCCGGCCTGCACCTTCTCGAAGGTGCCGTCGAGGTCCCGGGTGGCCAGCAGGATCCAGCCGTAGGTGCCCTTGGCCATCATCTCGACGATGGTGCGGCGCTCGTCCTCGGTGACCCCGGGGTCGGCGGCCGGCGGCGCCAGGAGGATGGAAGTGCCGGGCTGATCGACGGGGCCGACCGTGATCCAGCGCATCTTGCCGTGTCCGACGTCGCTGCGGACCTCGAAGCCGAGGGTGTCGCGGTAGAAGGCCAGGGCGGCGTCCGGGTCGTCATGCGGGAGGGAGGCCGTGTGAATGGTGATGTCCATGGCCGTCACGTTAGCTGCGGGTCGGTGACCGACGCTTCTCGATTCCTGATCCGTCCGGCGACCTGTCGCGCGCCCCGCCTGACGTTGCGTCACCCAGGGTTCCCGCAACCGCCTCCCAGGCGATCACAAGCCGCGGCAGCGCCTCCGCGCCTTGTCATGGTCGTCGACTGCGATGAAGCACTGGGAAAGCTTGATGTTCATGCCTTCGACGCTACGGGCGGTCGGCGGTTTCCGCTTCTCCGATCCTGACCGGTCCGTTCCTGACCGGCCGCGTGAGGATCTTGGCGACGCATGCCGGAATGGCCGCGCCCGGGTCGTGGCGGCTGGCCCGGTACGCGCTCGGGCTCTCGCCGACCAGCTCGGTGAAGCGCGAGCTGAACGACCCCAGCGACGTGCAGCCGACCGCGAAGCAGACCTCCGTCACACTCAGGTCGCCCCGCCGCAGCAGCGCCTTGGCCCGCTCGACACGGCGGGTCATCAGGTAGCTGTACGGGGTCTCCCCGTAGGCAGCCCGGAAGCTGCGGGAGAAGTGCCCGGGCGACATGAGGGCGACGCGCGCCAGTGCCGGGACGTCGAGGGGCCGCGCGTAGTCGCGGTCCATCATGTCCCGGGCCCGGCGCAGCCGTACGAGGTCCTCAAGCGTCACCGGGCCAGCTTAAGACCGACCGGCAGGTCAGCGCTCCTGGGCCGTCGGGCGGCGGACTGCCGCAGGCCAACGCCGACGCCACCCCCGCGGCCGCCGCAAAGCTCTCGAGATCCTCCGGCTTGATCAGCGGCCTGGGCCGCACGCCGATCAGCCACACCTCCGTTCCGTAGCGCCCATCAGGCGTCGAGCACGGCGATATCGACCTGGCTGAGGCGGCCCCGGTCCGCGATCACGTCGATCTCGGTGATCCCGTCCGCCGTGACCGTGAAGCCGAGTACCAGGGCCAGGCGGCCGAGCGGAGCCATGACGAGACCCACCGCGCCGTTGACCAGCCCCGGCTGGGTGAACCGGGCCCGGCCCATGGCGGCCATCGCGCCCTGGGCGACGGTGCGGGCGCCGCGGACGACGATCGGTTCGGGGGTCGGCACGACCGCCGGGTCGGCCCGGAGGACGACGTCCGGATGGAGCAGCCTGACCAGTGCGTCGAAGTCCCCGCCACGGGTGGCAGCGAGGAAGGCGTCGACCACGTGACGCTGGCTGGCCAGGTCGGCGTCGGGCACCGGGGTGGCCCCCTTGACCCGGCGGCGGGCGCGGCTCGCAAGCTGTCTGGCCGCCGTGGGGGAACGCTCGATCATCGGGCCGATCTCGTCGAAGGGCACGGCGAACAGATCGTGCAGCACGAAGGCGATTCGCTCGGCCGGTGTCAGTGTGTCGAGCACCACCAGCAACGCCAGTCCGACCGAGTCCGCGAGCAGCGCTTCCTCCTCGGGGTCGCGTCCGTCCTCCTGGTCCACGACCGTTTCGGGCACGAGTGCGGCGAGGGGATCCTCGCGCCGGGACTCGCGCGCCCGAAGCATGTTCAGACACACCCGCGCCGTCACCGTCGTCAGCCACCCGCTGAGGTTCTCGACGCCGCTGGTGTCGGTGCGATTGAGGCGCAACCAGGTTTCCTGAACGGCGTCATCGGCCTCACTCACCGAACCGAGCATCCGGTACGCCACGGCTCGCAGACGGGTCCGGTCCTCCTCGAAACGCTCCGTCAGCCCTGCGCGCTCGTCCATCCGGTCACATTCCTTCCCCATGGCGGGTCATATCAGCAGACCCGCGAAACCTCGCTGATTGTGACGGGAGTTCGACTCCCGGACGAACGAATTGGAGACGACCATGGCCACCTCCCCCCTTCTGGTCACCGGCGGCACGGGCACGCTCGGCCGCCTCGTCGTGCCGCTCCTGCGGGACGCCGGGTGTCACGTACGGGTCCTGAGCCGGCACAGCCACGAGTCCGGGGACGGCATCGAGTACGTGACCGGCGACCTGCTCAAGGACGAGGGCGTCGAGTCCGCGGTGGCCGGGGCCGGGACGGTCCTGCACCTCGCGGGCGGCCCCAAGGGAGACGACGAGGCGACCCGGAACCTGGTACGGGCCGCGTCGCGAGCCGGAGTCCAGCACCTCGTGTACATCTCGGTCATCGGGGCGGACCGGGTGCCGATCGGCTACTTCAAGTCCAAGCTGGGCGCTGAGCAGGCCGTGGCCGGCTCGGGCCTGCCGTGGACCACGCTGCGTGCCGCCCAGTTCAACAACCTGGTCCTGACCGTCGTGGAGAAGATGACGAAGCTGCCGGTGATACCGGTGCCCGGCGGACTCCGGTTCCAGCCGGTCGACGCGCGCGAGGTGGCGGCCCGGCTCGTGGAGCTGACGCTCGGCAAGCCGGCCGGCCTGGTGCCCGACCTGGCCGGGCCGAACGTGTACGGAGTGGCCGAACTGAGCCGCGGATACCTGCAGGCGCGCGGCAAGCACCGGCTGATGATGCCGGTCCGTGTGCCGGGGAAGGCCGGGCTCGCGTACCGGGCGGGCGAGAACCTGTCGCTCGGCGAGGGGACGTCCGTGGGTGCGCGGACGTGGGAGGACTTCCTGGCGGAGCGGGTGGGCTGACTCCCGGCGGATGCTCAGGACGCCGTCGTGGCGAGGGCGGACAGGAGCGTGTCGATCCTCAGGCGCAGTTCGGGTGAGCGGGCGCCGCCGACGACCACGGACAGCACGTCGCTTCCGACCGCGTTCGCCAGCCGGACGTCCAGCGTGTGCAAGGCGCCGGCCAGTTGACAGGAGTACCAGCGCTTCGAGTCCTCGTCGTCGGTCGTCTCAAGGGCCTGCGCCACCGTGTCCTGGTCGGTGCCGTCGTCGTGGCAGCCGGCGTACCGCGCCGCCAGGTCCAGGAAGGTGCCGAGGTTCTCGCGGTGTATCCGGCCGTCGATCAGGTGCAGTTCGGGGTGGGTGGCTTCGTCCCTCGGGGTGTCCGTGTCCAGTCCGGCGCTCACCGCGTGCCGGTCGTCGACGAAGAGGCGGAGATGCGCCCAGAGGTCGAGGCGACGCGCGGCCCACCGCGGGTCGTAGGCCGCGGTGGGAAGTTGGGGGATGCGTTTGCGGCCCGTGGCGTCGAGTCGGTACGGGACGTCGAACGCCGTTTCCCAGCGTTCGACGGCAGGGGTGAACCGCTCCTCCGCCTCCGCCGCCGGCATGCCCAGAAACGCGGCGATGTCCTGCCATGAACTGCCGCGCTCCCGTTCGTAGATCACGGCGCCGACGAGCAGCCGTTCCGCGATCCGGGTCAGCACCACTGCCTCGCTGACGCGGCCGCCGGGGCCGGTGTACGCGTCGTACCGGGTGACAGTCAGCTGGCAGGCGGTCTCCGCAAGACCCTGGGCGCGGTCGGAGAGGACCAGGCGGGCGAGTGCCTGCCGGGAGTACGCACTGCGGTCGTCGTCATAGGGCGTCGTGTCGGTCACGGCCACAGCGTTCCATGCGGGTGGATGAAAGGCGCAGAGGTTTTTCCGCAGCGCTTCAGCGGTTCGGACCTCGGCGTTCCCCTCCGGCTCGTCGTGCGCGACCGACGCGGGGGCGGATGGCCCGGTGCAACCCCCATCCTGAGTAATGTGTACGGAAATATCCTATTTCGGAGAGGGGTTCCCATGGATGATGACGCCACCCGCTCCGCAGGCGCGAGCGGAGGCGCGACACTCGCGCCCCGCAGCCGGAGCGGCGTCGGCCAGGTGGTGCCGAAGACCGCCGTGATCGCGGGCGGTGGAGCGCTGGCGGTCTGGGAGCCCGCCTTCACGCTCGGGGCCTACAACGTCATCTTCTACTACCAGATGCTCACCCTCTGGGCGGTGTCGACCGCCGTGATACTGACCGGCCTGTTGGTGCCCACGCGTCGGCAGCATCACGGCTGGGTGTACTGGTCCTGCCTGGCCCTGCCCACCGTGTGGCTCGCCATCGCCGCCATCGTGCCGCGCAGCGGCAGCCGGCCGGGCGAGACGCTCTTCCTGGTGGGCGGCATCATCAGCATCATCGGCACCCCGCTGCTGGCCTGGGTGCTGCTGCAGCTCCTGCTGTTCGGGGAGACGGAACTCACCGAACGCCAGCGCCGGACGGTCGTCGGTGTCGTCGTGATCGTCGGCGGACTGGCCTACGCCCTCGGCAAGTTCAACCATGTCTTTCTCACCTGCGGGGATTTCGACATCAGCGGCAACAGCGTCCCTTCCGGGTGCCGGCCGGGGCATGCCTCCCCGCTCGGCTGACACGGACCCGGACGGGTGCCCCTGCCCGAGCGGACCCGGCCGGACGGGGCCGCCCGCCCTACCGGTCCCCCTCGATCCCCGACCTCAGCTGCACGAAGGCGAGTTCGGCCGCTCGCACCGCGTCCCCGTGCACCTCGTCCGCGCTCTCCCCGGCGTCGATCCGCCGCCAGTTCTCCATCGCCAGGATCCGTTGCACGGCGATAATCTGCCCCGCCGCCAGCCGGTCCCGCACCCCGTCACCCAGCGCACGCGCGAGCGCCGCCTCCGAGCGGCTCTGGTACCCGTACAGGCGGGCCACCAGCGACGGCGTCCCGTACAGCATCCGGTGGAACGCCAGCACCTCGGGCGCATCGCAGAGCCCCGTCACCGGGTCGCGCCGCTCCAGGCCGTCGAGGAAGTGGCGGCGTAGGGCGTCCAGCGGCGATTCGCCCTCCGGGCGGGCCGCGACCACCCTCGCCGCCTCGTCCTCGTGGTCGGCGAACCGGTGCAGCGCCAGGTCCTCCTTGGCCGGGAAGTACCGGAACAGCGTGGGCTTGGAGATGTCGGCGGCGGCCGCCACCTCCGCCACCGAGACCTTGTCGAAGCCCCGCTCCAGGAACATCGCGATCGCGGCATCGGAAACGGCCTGGTACGTCAGCTGCTTCTTCCGCTCCCGCAGGCTGATCAGCGGCTGAGCCGCGGTCCCGGGTCGGGCCTTCTCTCCGTTCATGACCACGAAGCGTACGCCCTTGACCTCAACCGGACTTGACGTCCCGGAGTGGGAACACGGGCACCGGACCGGCCGGCCGCCCGAACACGGAGGGGCGTGATCCGCATGCGTGTGGCGCTGGTCAGGGAGCTGGGCGGTCCGGAGGTACTGGTTCCGGCCGAACAGCCCGACCCGGTGGCGGGGCCCGACAAGGTGGTGATCGACGTGAGTGACGTTGACACGCTCTTCATGGAGACCCAGATCCGGTCGGGCGCGTTCCGGGACTACTTCCCGGTCGTCCCGCCGTACGTGCCGGGCGGCGGGATCGCCGGCACGGTCCGTACGGTCGGCGAGGGCGTCGACGCGCGTTGGGCCGGCCCGCCGGCCGAGGCGGCGGCCGGGCGGCTTCGCCCGGTGATCGGGCAGGTCTACCCGCTGGAGCAGGCGGCGCAGGCGCATGCGGCGATCGAGGGGCGCGGCCTGCTCGGCAAGGTGCTGCTCAGCACGCGGAAGGCGTGACGGGTCGGGGACCCGGAACCTCCGCGTCCGTGCCCGCGCCCCCGCCCGGTCCGGGCTCCGCCCGCCCGGTCAGGCCCCGCAGCAGGACCTCGACCCCGTCCAGCACCCGCTCCAGTCCGAACGCGAACTCATCGTCCGGATCGTCCGGCGTGCCCAGCACCCCGGACGCCAGCAGCCGCGAGAGCGCCGGGTGCCTCGCGGGGTCGACCAGCCGGTCCAGTGTCCGCGCGTACCCGTTCATCACTTCCTGCGGCGAGACGCCCCGCGCCTCGACGGCGGCGGCGAGGTCCCCCCTCAGCAGCGCCTCGTTCCGTACGAAACCGGCGACGAGAAGGATCACGGAGACCCCCTCCCTCTCGCTCAGACCGGTGCCGTCGAGCGCCTGGAGGCCCTGCTCCCACCAGGCGAGGCTGTTGGGGCTGGCGGGCGGACCCACGACCGGGATGCGGAGCATCCACAGATTGCGGTGGAACACCTCGCGCTGCGCCCACGCCCACTGCCGGAGCGCCTCCCGCCAGCCCGCGCCGCTCTCCGGCGCGGGCAGCGGGGGCGGCGGACCCAGGGCCGCCTCCTGCATCAGGACGTAGAGCTCGTCCTTGGCCGACACGTAGCGGTAGAGCGACATCGTCGAGGCGCCGAGGTCCTTCGCGACCCGCCCCATCGAGACCGCACCGAGCCCCTCGGACTCGGCCACCGCCACCGCGGCGTCCACGATGCGGGCCAGACTCAGGCCGGGCTTCGGTCCCTTGACCGGGCGCTCCCGCAGCCCCCAGGCGGCTTCGATGCTGGCCGGCAGGCCCGTACCGCCCGACGAACCGTATGTTCCAGTCACCTGAACCACCTTCCGCGCCGCCCCCGGACCGCGGCCCCCGGGCCTGCGACGTCCCTCACCCGGGGCGGAGATCCGCCCTTGGATCCATCCTAGGAGGCGGTACGTGGCACGCGGTCAGAACTCATCCGGGCACCAGGCGCGCCGTCCCGCCCGGAACACCCCGTCCGCCACCGCCGCCGCGCCCGGCGTGAGTTCGTCGATCCGGCCCAGTGCCGCGAGCCGGTTTACCGATTCGTCGCCGAGGTAGAGCGTCCCCAGCTCCCTTACGTCCAGGGCCAGATCGGCACTCTCCGTGGTCGGCGTGCAGGACGCGCCGTCCGGGGAGGCGTCCAGGCGGAACCGGCCGCCGCTCAGGCCGGCCGGATCGTGGACGTCCAGGGTCAGGGTGGCCGGGACGGCGTAGGTGCGCGCCTCCAGGGCTCGTACGACATCCAGGACGCGCACCCACATCCAGTCCGCCTGCGAGACGATGCGGGCCGCGCGCGGGTCCGGGAGGAGGAGGGGGAGCAGGTCGTCGGGGGCGCGGTAGCCGGAGCGGACCGTGGTGACCCAGTCGATCGAGCAGACGAAGTGCCACAGCGCCCGTTCCGCCGCCGGGGTCTCGGCGATCAGACCGAGGACGGACGCCCGGTTCAGCGGCTGCTTCGCATCGCCCCACTTGTCATCGACGCGGTAGACGAGCAGGCCGTCGACCTCGCCGTCCGCGTTGCGGTACACCGCGTGGAACGGTTCCGTCCATGAACCCGGCACGGGCACGTCCTCGCCGGTCCTCACCTGCCACCAGCGGTCTCCGCGGCTGACCACGCCGTGCTGCCGGGCGCGCAGCCGGTCGTGCAGGGCGGGGCCGAGCTTGCGCACGTCCGCACCGTCCACGAGGTCGATCCGACCGCCGCCGTCCGCAGCGGTCGGGCCCGACCAGCGCGGATCGAGGCCCGCCCTCGGTACGTCGATCTCCCACTCGGTGGTCCAGGTCGCCGGGCCGAACCCGTACCGCCCGTAGATCGGGTACTCGGCGGCGATCAGCGTCGCAACCACGTCGCCGCGCTCCTTCGCCGCCGCCAGGTCCGTGGCCATCATCCGGCTGAGCAGCCCGCGCCGGCGGTGCGTGGGCGACACCGTGACGTTGGTGACCGCGTCGGACGGCACCGCGGCGCCGCCGACGACCGTCAGCTCCTGCGCGAACGACCGGAACGACGCCACGCACCGCCCGTCGTCGAACACCCCTTGGGTACGGGCCAGATCCGTGTGCGGGAGGCGGCTCGCGACCTCCCCCTCCGTCACCGTCGGCGGGCGCAGAAAGCCGGTGTTCACGGCGCGCAGCCAGCCGGTGAACTCGGATTCGGTGACGGTACGGACTTCAGGACTCATGCGCCCCACGCTAGGCGTACGGGACGGGGAATGTCGCCAGGTTTTCCGGGCATCCCCGGGGGACCCGGACGGTCAGAACGCCGCCCGGATCACGCCCACTTCCGCGCCGCCGCCCAGCAGCGGCGCCCGGCCGATCCGGTCCACCACCGGCGCGTCGATGCCGAGCAGCTCCAGCGCCCTGGCCAGCACCGGGCCGAGCGCCCGCCCGCCGCCGTCGTCGATCTTGAATGCCAGCGCCCGGCCGTCCGCCAGCGCCACCGCCTGGACCGCCTCCGCGCCCATCTTGGAGAGCGTACCCGGCACCTCGCGCATCAGCCACGTGTCGGGGCGCCGGGTGCCCGCGACGTACTCCGGGTGGGCGCGCATCGCATCCGCCACCCGGCGCTCCGTGGTGCCCGCCTCGGCCAGCACGAACGAGCGGAACGCCCGCGCCAGACCGACCAGGCTGATCGCCATCAGCGGGGCCCCGCAGCCGTCCGTACCCACCGCCGTGACCGGCTCGCCCGCCGCGTCCTCGACCACCTGGTGGACCAGCTGCTGGAGCGGGTGGGCGGGGTCCAGATAGGCCGCCGGGTCCCAGCCGTTGCGTGCACACACCGCGAGCATCGCCGCGTGCTTGCCGGAGCAGTTCATGGTGATTCGCTCGCGGACGCCGCCCGCGGCGAGATAGGTCTCCGCCTCCGCCGGGTCCAGCGGCAGATCGGGCGGGGTCTGCAGATCGTCCGGCGTCAGCCCGTGCTCGGCAAGCATCTTGCGTACGAGATCGAGGTGGAACCCCTCGCCCGAGTGGCTCGCGGCGGCCAGCGCCAGCCGTTCCCCGGAGAGGTCGAGCCCGGCCCGCAGCACGGCGGCGGCCTGCATCGGCTTGTTCGAGGAGCGCGGGAAGACCGCCGCGGCCGGGTCCCCCAGCGCCTGCTCCACACTGCCGTCGGCGGCCAGCACGACCAGCGAGCCCCGGTGGTGGCCCTCGACGAAGCCGGACCGTACGACCTCGGCCAGAACGGGCAGCGCGGGGGCCGCCGGGGATATGAAGGGTGTGGAGCTCATCGTGGCGGCCTTCCGGGGCTGTGCGGGACCCGCCCCGGAAGGATCGCTTCAGGCGAGCAGGTCGTCTACTTGTGCTTCCCCGTCACGGTACCTGCGGGCGATCTCCGCACTGCAATCATCCGCGTTGCACTGCAGCCGGTGACGGCGGCGGGAGACCTGTTGTTCGTAGCGGACGAGCCGTCCCATCGCGGTGTGCAGCTCTGCGTCCGTACGGGCGTCGAGGTCGGAGAGTTCGACCTCGGCGAGTGTCTCGGCGGCCAGCCGGCGGAACTCGTCGCTCCGCGGCGTGGTCAGCGTCACGTGCCGGGCGGACGAGCGGTGCCGCGACGGGGTGTCGGCGAGGATCTCGGAGAGCCGGTCCACGACCGGTGTCTCGGGGGCCCGGCGGCGGGCCAGCTCGGCCCGCAGGATGTCGATCCGCCCCTGGACCAGACGGCGTACGTAACTGAGGTCTGCCTCATCGCGCTGCGCGTCACGGCGCAGCGCGCGCAGTTCCGGCAGCCGCAGGGCGCCCGGCTCCGGCTGCGAGGGCCCGGGCAGGCCGTCGTCGAGGCCGGGACCGGTCCGCTGCACGGGCGGGCGCATGGTGCTGGTACTGGTACTGGTACCGGCGGCGGCACGCGTGACCGGTACGACACCGGGGGATTGCCCGGCTCCATATGTACTCATGCTCTGTCCATCCCCTCGACCGGTGCGTCGGCACACCGCCTCCCGTGCATGGTGCCACCCCACACCGCGCCTACACAGATGCTCTGTACCCGTTCAGCCCAAGATAGGTTGGTCTGTATGCGTGCGGTGATACAGAGAGTGGACGGCGCGAGCGTCACGGTGGCCGACGGCGCGAGCGACGGAAACGGGCCCGAGGTGGTCGGCGAAATCGTCGGCGAAGGGCTGTGTGTGCTGGTCGGAGTCACCCACGGGGACACCGCGGAGAAGGCGGCACAGCTCGCCCGCAAGCTCTGGTCGGTGCGCATCCTGGAGGGCGAGAAGTCCTGCTCCGATGTGAATGCACCGCTTTTGGTGATTTCGCAGTTCACTCTCTACGGGGACGCCCGAAAGGGGCGCAGGCCCACCTGGAACGCCGCGGCGCCCGGCGAGATCGCCGAACCGCTGGTCGACGAGGTGGTGGCGCAGCTGCGGGCGCTGGGCGCGCAGGTGGAGACGGGCCGGTTCGGAGCGGACATGCGGGTCTCGCTCACGAACCATGGCCCGTTCACCGTACTGATCGAGGTCTGAGCCGTGCGCGTCCGTAGACGGCCGCGCGTAGCCGATCTACGGCTCGACGACCGTCTCCTGGGCCGCCGCGGTGTCCCCCGCGAGTAGTTCCGCGTCCACCGCCACGTTCCGCTTGACCAGCGCCAGCGCGATCGGGCCCAGCTCGTGGTGGCGGGCGGACGTCGTGATGAAGCCGAGCTGACGTCCCTCCGCCCCGTCCGCTGCGAGCCGCACCGGAGTGCCGTGCCCGGGCAGGATCACGTCGCTGCCGTCCAGGTGCAGGAAGACCAGCCGGCGCGGCGGCTTCCCCAGGTTCTGCACCCGGGCCACGGTCTCCTGGCCGCGGTAGCAGCCCTTCTGGAGGTGGACGGCGGTGCCGATCCAGCCCAGCTCGTGCGGGATGGTGCGGTGGTCGGTCTCGAAGCCGAGCCGGGGGCGGTGAGCTTCGACGCGCAGCGCCTCGTAGGCCAGGATGCCGGCCACCGGGCCGTTCTCGGCGGCGTAGGCCTCCAGGTCGGCGCGGGGCAGGAACAGGTCACGGCCGTGCGGTGCCTCCCGTACGGCGATGCCCTCGGGGACCTCCGCGATGGAGCCGGCCGGCAGGTGCACGACGGCGAAGTCCTCGGTGCGGTCGGCGACCTCCACCCGGTAGAAGAACTTCATCGAGTCCAGATAGGCGATCAGGTCGCCCTGGGTGTCCGGTTCGACGTGCATCCACACCGTCTCGCCGTCGTCGACGAGATAGAGGGCGTGCTCGATGTGCCCGTGCGAGGTGAGGATCAGCGCCTCGGTGGCCTCTCCCGGGGCGAGTTCGCTGACGTGCTGGGTGATCAGCAGGTGCAGCCAGGCCAGCCGGTCGCTTCCGGTGACGGTGACGACACCGCGGTGCGAGAGGTCGACGAGGCCGGTGCCGTCGGCGAGGGCTCGCTGCTCGCGGAACAGGTCGCCGTAGTGCGCGGCGACGCCTTCGTCGCGGCCCTCGGCGGGGACGGCGCCGGGCAGGGACAGCAGGGGGCTCTTCATGCGACCAGCGTACGACTCGGTTTAGAGGGGCTCACAAAATGGGAGTCCGATCAGCTCGCGGCGTCTGGTGCGTGCGATCGCAAGGCGCCGGAAGGCCCTCGGATGGAGTCTCCCCTGCTCGAACGAAGCTGAGAGCTTGGGGAAGGAGCTACTAGGGCCTTCCGGCAACGCGGGAAGCGTGCGTGCCAGGGCGTGGCCGCCCGATCAGAGGTCACCCGACAGGCTCTTAGTGCGCGGATGCGGGCGGCCGGGGCTGACCGGCCGCCCGATCGCCCGGCTCACCGTCCGCCGCCTTCGCCGTGCAGCCGGCGCAGCGGCCGAAGATCGCGAAGTGCTTCATGTCGGTCTCGAAGCCGAAGCTGTCCCACAGCTTCGCGGTGAATTCGGCGACGACGTCGACATCGGCCTCGATGACGTCCGCGCAGTCCCGGCAGACCAGATGGATGTGGTGGTGGCGGTCTGCCAGGTGGTACGTCGGCGCCCCGTGCCCCAGATGGGCATGGCTGACCAGCTGGAGCTCCTCCAGGAGCTCCAGGGTCCGGTAGACGGTCGAGATGTTCACACCGGACGCCGTCCTGCGCACCTCGGCGAGGATGTCGTCGGGCGTCGCGTGTTCCAGTGTGTCGACGGCTTCCAGGACAAGCTGCCGCTGCGGCGTCAGCCGATAGCCGCGCTGCCGAAGATCGGTCTTCCAGTCGGTGCTCACCACAGGCCCAGTGTAGGACCGGGTGAGCACCTGACCGCAGGTCGTGCGCGAACCTGGGAGGCGTGCGGCTACTTGGCGTGCGGCTACTTGAAGAACGCGATGCCGTCGTCCGGCAGGTCGCCGAGGCTCTTCGCCATCGCCTCGACCTCTTCCGGGGTGACGACCTTCTTCAGGTGCGCCGACATGTACGGGCGCAGCTCCACGTCGGGGGTGGCCTTCTCCCCGACCCACATCAGGTCACTGTTCACATAGCCGTAGAGGCGCTTGCCACCGTTGTACGGGCCGGAGGCCGCGGTCCGGGCCACCGCGTCGGTGACCAGGTCGATCTGCGGCTTCTGGTGGGCGAGCTCGCCGTACCAGATCTCGATGATCCCCTGGTCGCGGGACATGACGACCTCGACCTTGCGGTGCTTGTCGATGCGCCAGTAGCCGGACTCGGTCTCCAGCGGCTTGACCTTGTTGCCCTCGGCGTCGAGCACCCAGGAGTGCGAGACGTACTCCAGGAAGTCCCGGCCGTCGTGGCTGAAGGAGACTTCCTGGCCGAAGTTGCACTTCGCGGCGCCGGGGAAGTCGGACACGCCCGCGCCCGCCCAGTTGCCGAGCAGGAAGGCAAGCGGGACGAGGTCCGGGTGGAGGTCGGACGGGATCTCGATCATGAGCGGCTCAGACGATCTGTGAGGGAGTGGTGAGTGGTGCGGACCCGGGTCAGCGCTGGCCCTGGTACAGCTTCTTCACGGTCAGGGCCGCGAAGGCAAGAACGCCGACGCAGACCAGTACCAGCAGGGTGGAGAAGAATGCCTCAAGCACGGGAGCTCCTCGGACGAGCGATAACGAGCGGTATGGCGGCAATACGGGGCCGCGCCCCAGCCTAATGGGTAGGGGCCCGGCACGACGGTTCGGGGCGTGCCGAGGGAAGGGGCTCCCCGGCGTGCGGGTCAGCCCAGCAGCTGGTTCTGCAGGATCAGCGTCTGGTGGAACGGGAACCCATGGCGGTGGGGTGGGGTTGCGCGGCCGACGATTACAGTTCGGCATATGCCGAAGAAGCTCGTGATCAAGGTGACCGCAGGTGCCGATTCCGCCGAGCGCTGCTCGCAGGCGTTCACGGTGGCGGCGGTCGCCGTCGCCAGCGGTGTGGAGGTCTCGCTCTGGCTGACCGGCGAATCCGCCTGGTTCGCCCTGCCGGGCCGCGCCGCCGAGTTCGAACTTCCGCACGCCGCACCGCTGCCGGACCTGATCGAGTCGATTCAGGCGGGCGGCCTGATCACCCTCTGCACCCAGTGCGCGGCTCGGCGCGACATCACCGAGAACGACGTACTGGAAGGCGTACGGATCGCGGGCGCCCAGGTCTTCGTCAGCGAGGTCATGGCGGACGGCGTCCAGGCCCTCGTCTACTGACGGTTCTTCCTGCCGACGGCGGACAGTTCTGCTACTGGCGGCGCTTCTTGCCGTCGAGCTCGTCCCACCACTCGTCCGACTTCGGGTCGCCGGACGGATCGTCCCACCAGCGGTCCTCCGGCCCCCGCCGGTTGGCGACCATCGCCGCGACGGGCGGGATGACCATGGCGACCACGCACATTCCGACGGCTACGGGCATCGACCAGAGCCGCACGAAAGCCCAGGCGGAGACGAAAAGGACGATGCATCCGCCCATCATCAGGAAGTAGCGGCGACGGCGCCGGGCGTACATAACTCAAGCGTAGGCCCGATCCCGGCCCGTGCGCCCGGCACGAACGGACCCGCGCACACCCTGTGGACGGCGCGAAGGGCCGTACCCCGGTTCAGAAGGCGTCCAACCCCCTGGGGTACGGCCCTCCGGCCGGTCTGTGCCGCGGATCAGACGGCGATGGCCACCTCGGAGAGGCCACCGGTCTGCGCGACGACCGTGCGGTCGGCGCTGCCGCCCGGGACGAGGGCGCGCAGCGTCCAGGTGCCCTCGGCCGCGTAGAAGCGGAACTGTCCGGTCGCCGAGGTCGGGACCTCCGCGGTGAACTCGCCGGTCGAGTCCAGCAGACGGACGTAACCGGTCACCGGCTCGCCGTCGCGGGTCACGCTGCCCTGGATCGTGGTCTCACCGGGCTTGATGGTCGAAGCGTCGGGGCCGCCGGCCTTTGCTCCACACATGGTGTTCTGTCCTTCTGGTCGGGGTCGGGCTGGTCCAGGTCGTGCGGAGTTACTTGTTGGCGCCGAGCTCGATCGGCACGCCGACGAGGGAGCCGTACTCGGTCCACGAACCGTCGTAGTTCTTGACGTTCTCCTGGCCGAGCAGCTGGTGCAGCACGAACCAGGTCAGGGCGGAGCGCTCACCGATACGGCAGTACGCGATGGTGTCCTTCGACAGGTCGACCTGCTCGTCCTCGTAAAGGGCCTTGAGCTCGTCGTCCGACTTGAAGGTGCCGTCGTCGTTGGCGTTCTTCGACCACGGGATGTTGCGCGCGGTCGGGATGTGGCCCGGACGCTGCGACTGCTCCTGCGGGAGGTGCGCCGGGGCGAGCAGCTTGCCGCTGAACTCGTCGGGCGAACGCACGTCGACCAGGTTCTGGTTGCCGATCGCCGCCACGACCTCGTCGCGGTAGGCGCGGATCGACTGGTCCTGGGCCTGGGCCTTGTACTGGGTGGCCGGGCGGGACGGGATCTGGTCGCCGTCGACCAGGTCACGGGAGTCGAGCTCCCACTTCTTGCGGCCGCCGTCGAGCAGGCGGACGTCCTGGTGACCGTAGAGCTTGAAGTACCAGAACGCGTAGGACGCGAACCAGTTGTTGTTGCCGCCGTAGAGCACGACCGTGGTGTCGTTGCCGATGCCCTTCTCGGACAGGAGCTTCTCGAAGCCGGCCCGGTCGATGAAGTCACGGCGGACCGGGTCCTGGAGGTCCTTGGTCCAGTCGATCCGGATCGCGTTCTTGATGTGGTTCTTCTCGTACGCCGAGGTGTCCTCGTCGACCTCGACCAGAGCAACCTTCGGGTCGTCGATGTGGGCCTCGACCCAGTCGGCGTCTACGAGGACGTCACTGCGGCTCATTCTTTTCTCCTCCGGGGCAGTCTGCGGCGAGATGGTGCGGGGTGCGGATGTACGGGGGCGCATTTCTGCGCGTACACACATGCACGGGAATGGGCCCTGACAGCGGTCGAAAGGCCGGGGGAATGCGGGATGCGACGATCCCGCTCAGACAGTGCGACAGAGCATGGCGGCGACGCGGCACAGGTCTACTGCCCGCCGCTTCGTGAGATCCGCCTGGCCCCGCCGACGGAGACCGCTGATAGAGCACTGCATGGGACCGATCGTAGGGACGTGCGGGCGGACATGTCACCGTTGTGCCGCATCTTGAGACACGATCGTCCGCAATATGGGACGGTCGAGCGATTACGGTGCCACCCGGGCCGGCACCGGGAGGAGCGCGCCGTTCAGTCATCTGCGGATCGGACGGGTCCGTCTCACTATGTGGCGCAGCGGCTGTGGAATGTCCTGCCCAGCCTGCGCGCGGTTCATCTACCCCGCGAGCCGGATGTCCGAACCCGTCACCGAGATCTCCAGACCGTCCTTCGTCGGCTCGATCCGCTGCAGCTTCAGCCCGCTCGGCAGGGCGCCGATCTCCCGCTCGAAGTCGGTCTTCCTGCGCACCAGGCCTTCGAGTCCGGGGATGCCCTCGCCCGGCACCTTGTCCGCGTGCACCCGCACGGTGCGGCCGTCGACGAGGGTGACGGTGGAGGTCACGCTGCGCGTGAGGGTGCGGCCGAGGATGTCGACGGCGCCGGTCACCTTCACCTTGCCGTTGCCGCCGTACTCGACGACGACGCCGTCATCGGCCGCGTGCGTCAGATCCTCGTACGAGATGGTCGCCGTGCCCGTGGCCCGGGCGGCGGTGGCGCTGGCGAAGCCGTCGGCCAGCGTGACGTCGTGGAGCTCGGCGGTCATCTCGCTGATCCGGATCCTGCGCCCGCCGGCGGCGGTCTCGATGCCGGTGAGCTTGATGTCGACCTGGTCGAGTGCCGATCCGGCGACCTGGGTCAGAAAGGGGAAACCCTTGATGGAGACGTCCGTCGAGTCGACCGTGCCCCCGCTGACCTCGACCCGGCCCGCCGCCTCGGACTCGGCGAAGTACACCGCGGCCCGGTCGACGGCGATGAAGATGCCCCCCAGGACCACCACGATGACCAGCAGTGTTCGCAGTGCACGCATGCCCGTTCTTCCCCCGCCCTGCGTCCGCCCGGACCCCCTGGCGCCTGTGAGCCTGGTGTGGCTGCACGGCACGCCCGGGGTGATCGACGAGCCGGGGGCCCTCCGCGGTTCCCGGTCCGCGGCGGGTCCCGCGGGTCAGGAGACCGCGCGGCCGATCAGATACACGGCGGGGGCCGCGGCGGTGAGCGGCAGCGCCACCCCGGCCGTCATGTGCACAAAACGTGACGGGTAGTCGTAGCTCGCCACCCGCAGCCCGATCAGCGCGCAGCCACCGGCCGCGAACCCGAGGAAGGCACCCTTCGCGCCGAGGTCGGTGAGCCCGCCGACCGCGACACCGGCGCCCGCGGCGGCGAGCAGCGCCACCACGGCCGAGGCGGGTCCGGGCAGCGGCAGCGCCCGGGCGAGCACGGCGACCGCGACAGCCACGCAGCCGACCGTCACGGCGTCCGGCGCCGCCGCGAGATGCCCGGCGGCGAGGATCGCCAGGGCGGCCGAGGCGACGGTGGCCATCAGCCCGTACATCCGCTCGTCGGCGCCCGCGTGGCTGCGCAGCTGCAGGACGACGGTGAGCAGCACCCAGATGCCGAGGGTGCCGAGGATCGCCGCCGGGGCGTTCTCCCGGCCCGCGACGAGCAGCACGACATCGGCGACGAACCCGCCGGCGAAGGCGAGCGCGATGCCCTGCCGGGCGGGCCACATGCCGTTGAGCCGGAACCAGCCGGCGGCGGTCACGGCCTGGAGGAGCACCAGCGGTACGAAGAGCGCGTACTGCCCGATCGCAGCACCGAGGGCGAGCAGCAGCCCGAGCCCCGCGGTGATCGCCGCCGGCTGCATCCCCGGCGCGATGATCGGCGAACGGTCCTCGGCGCGGGCGCGCTGGGCGTCGGTGACGCGGGTGTTGCCCAGGGTGGTGGGCGCGCTGTAGCCGGAGGCGTCGCGCGCGGCCGCCGCGTCCGGTGCCGGGGCGGCTGCCGGGACCTCGGGGGGCAGCGGGTACGAGCCGGAGGCGCCCTGCGGAATCGGATATCCGGCGTCGACGGCGGGGCCGGCGGCGGTCGCGACGGGCTGCTGCGGCGCCTGCGCCGGGTACGACTGCTCGTACCGGGGCTGCTGGTACTGGGGCTGCTCGCACTGCTGGGCGTAGGGCTGCTCGTACTGCTGCTGCGCAGACTGCTGCGGCTGCTCGTACTGGGGCTGCTGCGGCTGCTCGTACTGCTGCTGCGCAGACTGCTGCGGCTGCTCGTACTGGGGCTGCTGCGGCTGCTCGTACTGGGGCTGCTGCGGCTGCTCGTACTGCTGGGCGTAGGGCTGCTCGTACTGCTGCTGCGCAGACTGCGGCGGCTGCTCGTACTGGGGCTGCTGCGGCTGCGGCGTGGCCTGGACGGCCGGCTGGTACTGGGTGTCCCAGGTCTGACCCTCCCAGGTCTGTGCGACCCCGGGGTCCTGGAACGCCTGGTTCGGGTCGTACGGGACCTGCTGCCCGTACGGCTGCGGTTCCTGGCCGTTTCCGTATCCGTTGCCGTACCCGTAACCGGTCCCGGTCCCGGTCCCGGGCTCCTGTCCGTACGGATGCTGCTGATCGCTGTTGCTCATGTGCTGCGGTTCACCCTCCTGCGAACGGCGGGAGCACCTCGACCGTGCCGCCCTCGGCAAGGCGTACGGTCTCATGGCTGCGGGTCCCCACGGGGTCGCCGTCGATCAGGAACGAGCACCGTTGCAGCACTCGGGCGAGCTCACCGGGGTGCCGCTCGCGCACCGCGTCGAGCGCCTCGGCGAGCGTCGCGGCTGTGTACGGCTCCTCCGCGGTCCCGGCGGCGGCCTTGGCGGCGGCCCAGTAGCGGATGGTTCCCGCTGGCATGGCGACGCTCCCTTCGTCTCGCATCAGCTGTCCATGATGAATCACTCCGCCACCGCCCAGTCCGCGATCCGGGTGAGCAAGCTCTCGTCCGCCGCGTTCTCGGCGTGCCCCATGCCGCGCTGCAGCCACAGTTCCGCACCGCCCTGTGCCGCGTCGGCCAGCATGCGTGGGTGGTCGAGCGGGAAGTAGGGGTCCTGGTCGCCGTGCACGATGAGCAGCGGCGCCGGGGCGATCAGCGGGACCGCCTCGACCGGGGAGAGCGGCACGGGGTCCCACTCCCTGCGGTCTATCCGGGTGCGGAAGCCGTACCGGCCGACCAGCCGGCCGGTGGGCCGGGTCACCACCCAGTGCAGGCGCCGCATCGGGGCCGTACCCCGGTAGTACCAACGGGCGGGAGCGCTCACGGCTACCACCGCGTCCGCGTGCGCTTCCTTGCACCTCCCGTGCGCGGGAACCGGGCGAGCGAGCTGTGCCGTGTCCGGAGAGGTCCCGGGAGCCGTATACAGCGCCCCGTGCCGGAGCACACGGACCCGCCCATCGAGAACCCGACCGTCGCCACCCGCCGGTGTCCGAGCGAGCGCGCCCACGCCACCGCGGCCGCCAGATCCAGCACCTCGCGGTCACCGACCGTCGACCGGCCACCGGATCCTCCGTGCCCCCGGAAGGAGAACGTGATCACGGCCGCACGCCGGGCGAACACTCCCGCCGCACGTCGCACGGCGGGCCGGTCCACCGAACCGGTGAATCCGTGCGCGACCACGATCGCCGTGCCGGCGTCCCCGGCATCGGCGCCGGTCGTACACGGTTCGTACACCGCCTCGATCGGCAGCCCGTCATCCGTCCGCAATGTGGCCCGCCGGGCTCCCGGCGTGATCAAGCAAACAGAAGAACTCCGAAAGGGACTCCCGGACACAGAACTCATGTGGGCTATTCTGCTGGGAAGAGGATCCGGGCAATGCAGCCCCCGGGTCCTTTTGTGCTTTACGCGCGTTGTTACGACGACGTTTCGACAAGCTCAGCGGTCCCGGGGCGCGGGGCCGCACCGTAAAACACGTATGACAACCGTCGTACGGCAGCAGCACGACAAACGTACGAAGAAGTGCCGCAGATCTCCCCCGGGCCCCACCCGGGAGTGCCCCTCTCGCAGGGAACGAGGAGGACCGACGTAATGGGCGAGCAAGGCAAGCAAATCGTGCACGATCATCGACCGACGACCCGGGCAGGTGGGCGACGATGAGTTCACTGCTGCTTCTGACCAACGCTCTTCAACCGTCGACGGAGGTGCTTCCCGCCCTCGGCCTCCTGCTGCACAGCGTGCGGGTGGCCCCCGCCGAGGGACCCGCTCTCGTCGACACTCCGGGTGCCGACGTCATCCTGGTCGACGGCCGCCGCGACCTGCCGCAGGTGCGGTCGCTGTGCCAGCTGCTGCGGTCCACCGGACCTGGCTGTCCGCTGATACTCGTCGTGACGGAGGGCGGTCTCGCAGCCGTCACCGCCGACTGGGGCATCGACGACGTGCTGCTGGACACCGCGGGACCGGCCGAGGTCGAGGCCCGGCTGCGGCTGGCCACCGGCCGGCAGCAGCTCACCTCCGACGACTCCCCGATGGAGATCCGCAGCGGTGATCTCTCAATCGACGAGGCGGCCTACAGCGCAAAACTGAAGGGCCGGGTCCTCGATCTGACCTTCAAGGAATTCGAACTGCTCAAGTACCTCGCACAGCACCCGGGCCGCGTCTTCACCCGCGCCCAGCTGCTGCAGGAGGTCTGGGGCTACGACTACTTCGGCGGTACCCGGACGGTCGACGTCCATGTCCGGCGGCTGCGCGCCAAGTTCGGCCCCGAGCACGAGTCGCTGATCGGCACGGTCCGCAACGTCGGCTACCGCTTCGTCGCACCGGAGAAGGTGGAGCGCACCGCCGAGGGGGCGAAGTCCCGGGCGGCGGCGAAGGCGGCCGCCGAACCACCCACCCGTTCGGAGCAGCCCTCCGTGGCCGAGGTCATGGAAGATGCCCCGGTACGGCCTGCCCGCAGGTAGGTCCATCCGCGTAGACTGCCGCGCGTGGCCAAGGTGACGCGGGACGATGTGGCGAGACTGGCGGGGACGTCGACCGCGGTCGTCAGCTACGTCATCAACAACGGACCCCGGCCGGTTGCCCCGGCCACGCGCGAGCGGGTACTCGTCGCGATCAAAAACCTGGGCTACCGGCCCGACCGCGTCGCCCAGGCGATGGCCTCGCGGCGGACCGACCTCATAGGGATGATCGTTCCGGACGCCCGCCAGCCCTTCTTCGCGGAAATGGCGCACGCGGTCGAACAGGCTGCCGCCGAGCGCGGAAAAATGGTTCTCGTCGGCAACTCCGACTACCGCGACGAGCGCGAGGTCCACTATCTCCGCGCCTTCCTCGGTATGCGCGTCTCCGGACTGATCCTGGTCAGCCAGGGCCCCAGCGAGCGGGCCGCGGCCGAGGTGGAGGCATGGGATGCCCGAATCGTGCTGCTGCACGAGCGGCCCGAGGCGATCGACGACGTCGCGGTCGTCACCGACGACATCGGCGGCGCTCAGCTCGCCACCCGGCACCTCCTGGAACACGGCAACGCGTACGTGGCGTGCCTCGGCGGCATGGAGTCCACCCCGGCGGTCGGCGACCCGGTCGCGGACCACGTCGAGGGCTGGCGACGGGCGATGCACGAGTCGGGGCGCTCCACGGAGGGCCGGCTCTTCCAGGCCCCGTACAACCGCTACGACGCCTACCGGGTGGCGCTCGGACTGCTCGCCGGTCCGGACCGGCCCCCGGCGATCTTCTGCTCGACGGACGACCAGGCCTTCGGGGTGCTCAGGGCCGCGCGCGAACTGCGGATCGATGTGCCCGGGGAGCTCGCGGTGGCGGGCTTCGACGACGTGAAGGAAGCGGGGCTGACCGATCCGCCGCTGACGACGGTCTTCTCGGACCGCCCGGCGATGGCCCGGGCCGCGGTGGATCTGGTGCTCGACGACTCGCTGCGGGTCTCGGGCTCGCGACGGGAGCGGCTGAAGCAGTTCCCGTCGGCGCTGGTGGTGCGGCGCTCGTGCGGGTGCGGGGAGCCGACGGCCCAGGGCCGGTAGCCGGGGCACTTCCCCGGCCCCGGGGCGCTCGCCTTCCGCCCACCCGTACAACGTTCCCCGTGGCTCTGAGACCGACCGGCAATTGGGGGGCGGGTGAAGGAGCGGGGCTGGGGTGCGTGCAGCGCAAGGCGGAGGATTGAGCCATGGCGGAGCCATGGTGATGGACGACAACGCCGCGAGGTGCGTGCCCCGGCCCCGTGACGCCGCCCCCCAATTGCCGGTCGGTCTTATATGGGGCATACACGGTTCTGTCGGGCTTCTCAGGGCATGCTCAGGGTTCTCTCATGTTCGCTGGACACAGTCGTAGACATGACTGAGAGCCAGCGCCCGGGCGGCGAGTACCCGATGAACCCCTCGTACGGCAACGGCGACGCGGCCTACCCGCCGCCGCCCTCGTACCGGCCTGCGCAGCCGATCGCCGCGGGCCCCGGGACGACGGTGTGGCCCGGCAGCGGCGGCGCCGACGGTCACAGTGGCGGCGGTGACGACGGCTACGGCGACTTCCACGGGCTGCCGCAGCCCGCACCCCAGCCGCCCGCGCGCGGCAGGCGCCGGGTCGGACGGCCGGTCGCCCTCCTGACGGCCGTGGCCGTCGCGGCGGCGGTCGTCGGCGGTGCCACCGCCACCGCCATCGGTCAGTTCACCGACTCCGGTTCCAGCGGCGGCACCAGCAGCGGTGCGGTCAGCGGCACGACCGTCTCGCAGAGCAGCGCAGGCACCGTCGCCGGAGTGGCGCAGGCGGTGTCGCCGACGATCGTCGAGATCGTCGCGAGCTCGAACGCGGGCCAGTCCACCGGGTCCGGCGTGATCATCACCTCCGACGGCGAGATCGTCACCAACAACCACGTCATCGCGGGCGCCTCGACGATCAAGGTGACGCTCAGCACCGGCAGGACGTACACCGCGAAGGTCGTCGGCACGGACGCCGACAAGGACCTCGCGCTCATCAAGCTGGAGGGGGCGAGCGGGCTGAAGACGGCCACGCTCGGCGACTCCTCCTCGCTCAAGGTCGGTGACCAGGTCGTCGCGATCGGCTCGCCCGAGGGCCTCACCGGCACCGTCACCAGCGGCATCGTCTCCGCGCTGGACCGCGATGTCACCGTCGCCAAGGACAGCGGCAGCGGCAGCGGTCAGGGACAGCAGGGCGGGGGCCGCAGCGACTGGCCGTTCGAGTTCGGCGGGCAGCAGTTCAACGGCGACACCGGCAACTCCACCACCACCTACAAGGCCATCCAGACCGACGCCTCGCTCAACCCCGGCAACTCCGGCGGTGCCCTCATCAATATGAACGGCGAGATCATCGGCATCAACTCCGCGATGTACTCCGCGAGTTCGTCCGACAGCTCGAACAGCTCCGGCGCGGGCAGCGTCGGCCTCGGCTTCGCCATCCCGGTGAACACGCTCAAGGCCGACCTGGGCACCCTGCGGTCCGGCAACAGCTCCTGAGGAGATCAGCCATGAACCACCCGTCCGACACCCCCACCGGCCCGGCCGCCCTCGCGCTGCCACTGATACTCGCGGCGGAGTTCGCCGCCGTGGCGCGGCGCTCGCCGGAGGTCCGTGCGACCACCCGCACCACCAGCAGGAAACACCGCGCCGCCCGCCGCAGCGCAACGGTCGTGCGAGGCTGAGAAGACAGCACCACGACAGCAGAGAGAAAAGGACGACGAGCGATGAGCCCCGCCGAAGACGATCCGCAGCGCATCCTGATCGTCGACGACGAGCCGGCCGTGCGCGAGGCCCTGCAGCGCAGTCTCGCGTTCGAGGGATACGGCACGGAGGTCGCCGTCGACGGACTCGACGCGCTGGCCAGGGCGGAGTCGTACGCCCCCGATCTGATCGTCCTCGACATCCAGATGCCGCGGATGGACGGTCTGACCGCCGCCCGCCGCCTCCGTGCCACCGGCACCACCACGCCCATCCTGATGCTCACCGCCCGCGACACCGTCGGCGACCGCGTCACCGGACTCGACGCCGGCGCCGACGACTACCTGGTCAAGCCGTTCGAGCTGGACGAGCTCTTCGCCCGCATCCGGGCCCTGCTGCGCCGCAGCTCGTACGCGGCCGCGGCGGGCGGCGACGTCCCCGACGACAATGTGCTGTCCTTCGCCGACCTGCGGATGGACCTCGCCACCCGCGAGGTCACCCGCGGCACGCGCCGCGTCGAGCTGACCCGGACCGAATTCACGCTCCTGGAGATGTTCCTGGCCCACCCGCGCCAGGTGCTGACCCGCGAGCAGATCCTCAAGGCGGTCTGGGGCTTCGACTTCGAACCGAGCTCCAACTCCCTGGATGTGTACGTGATGTACCTGCGCCGCAAGACGGAGGCGGGCGGCGAACCGCGGCTCGTGCACACGGTGCGGGGCGTGGGGTACGCGCTGCGGGCCGGCGGAGGTGAGGGGTGACGGGCCCCTTGCGGCGGTTCCGCGCACTGCCGCTCCGCTCCCGGCTGGCGATGCTGGTCGCGACCGCGGTGGCGGTCGCGGTGGCAGCGGTGGCGCTGGCCTGCTGGCTGACCACGCGGGACCGGCTGATCGAGCAGCTCGACTCGACCCTGCGACAGGTCAATGTCGGCCGGCAGACCGTCGAGAATCTCAACGCAGCCTGTCTGCAGGGGTTGCCGGAGGACAACAACCCCGGCGGGCCGAAGATCCCCTACACGATCCAGGTGGTGACACCGACGAGCACGAAGCCCTGCACCTGGCCGGGCGGGTCCGCGATCCCGGTGCAGCCCGCCGACCGGGCCGTCGCAGCCGGGGAGCGGCAGGACGCGGTGCACACCACCGAGGCGAAGGACGGTGTCAGGATGCGCGTCTACACCTCAACCGTTCACATCGGCCCGCTGATCAGGCCCGGCCTCGCCGTCTCGGTGGCGCTGCCCATGGACCAGGTCACCGACCCCCTCAACCAGCTCGCCTTCGTCCTCCTCATCGTCTCCGGCATCGGCGTCATCGGCGCGGGCGCCGCCGGTCTCTGGGTCGCCCGCACCGGCCTGCGCCCCGTCGACGAGCTCACCGAGGCCGTCGAACATGTCGCCCGTACCGAGGACCTCTCGCTCCGCATCCCGGTCGAGGGCGAGGACGAGATCGCCCGGCTGTCCCGCTCCTTCAACTCGATGACCGCATCCCTCGCCACCTCCCGCGACCGGCAGGCGCAGCTGATCGCGGACGCCGGGCACGAGCTGCGGACCCCGCTGACCTCCCTGCGTACGAACGTGGAACTGCTCGCCCGCAGCGACGAGACGGGCCGGCCCATCCCGCCCGACGACCGCAGGGCGCTGATGAAGTCGGTCACCGCGCAGATGACCGAGCTGGCGTCGCTCATCGGCGACCTCCAGGAACTGTCCCGCCCGGACGCGGCCCAGCCCGGCCCGCTCCAGGTCGTCGGCCTGCACGACATCGCCTCCGCCGCGCTGGAGCGGGCACGGCTCCGCGGCCCCGAGCTGACCATCACCGCGGACCTCGAACCCTGGTACGTCAGGGCCGAGCCGGCAGCGCTGGAGCGGGCGGTCGTCAATGTCCTCGACAACGCGGTGAAGTTCAGCCCGCAGCACGGCACGGTCGCCGTGGCCCTGCGCGGCGGCGAGCTGACCGTGGTGGACCAGGGTCCCGGTATCCCGGCCGAGGAGCTCCCGTACGTCTTCGAACGCTTCTGGCGCTCCCCCTCCGCCCGCCAGCTGCCGGGCTCGGGGCTGGGCCTGTCGATCGTGGCGCGCTCGGTCCAGCAGGCGGGCGGCGAGGTCGCGCTGCACCCGTCGCCGGGCGGCGGCACGCAGGCCTCGATCCGCCTGCCGGGCGCACCGCAGCCGCCGCCGGAGAACCCCTGAGAGCCTGTCGGGTGACCTTCGCGGGAGGGTTCGGCCCGCAGCCTAGAGTCAACGCGCGTAGCGCGACAGGTGTTTCGAGTTACGAACTGGTTGCCTTGTGGTCAGTAAGGGTGTCTATCACCGCACTTCACCCGTACGGCACTCATATGCGGGCAGGAACGTCATGGCATAACGGCATACAGGTCACCGCAGCCGGTACGCCAGGGCCGACGGGCCGGGACCGGCCGGCGGCCGCGCTCACCCCGCGAAGGCGGTCCGACCCGCACCGCGCACCGCCGATCGAGGCCGCAACGCCCCGCTCCGTCCCATCAGCACCCCGCCCCGCCGTACGCTCGTACGCATGACGACTGATGTACCCCTCCCCGCTCCGGGACGCGAGATCCAGACGCTCGACGTGCTCTCTCCCGACCAGGCCGGAGCCGTCCTCGACCTGCTCGGCGAGGCGACCCGCGCCGACGGCAGGCCCGCAGTCTCCGAGCAGGGGCGACTGCAACTGCGGGGCGGTCGCCGGGAGGGCGTACGGCACCTTCTGCTCACCAGCAGGGGAATCCTCGTCGGGTACGCGCAGCTCGAGGACACCGACCCCGTCGAGGCGCCCGCCGCCGAGCTCGTCGTGCATCCCGCGTACCGCGGGCAGGGGCACGGGCGTGCGCTGGGCGCCGCGCTGCTCGCCGCGACCGGGAAGCGGCTGCGTGTATGGGCGCACGGCGGGAAGTCCGCCGCCCGCCATCTCGCCCAGGTCCTGGGCCTCTCCCTCTTCCGCGAGCTGCGCCAGCTGCGCCGCCCGCTGAGCCCGCTGGACATCCCTGAGCCCGTACTGCCGCCGGGCGTCACCGTCCGTACCTTCGTGCCCGGCCAGGACGACGCCGCCTGGCTCGCCGTGAACAGTGCCGCGTTCGCCCATCACCCCGAGCAGGGATCGCTCACCCAGCGCGACCTGGACGACCGCAAGGGCGAGCCCTGGTTCGACCCGAAGGGGTTCTTCCTGGCCGAGCGCGAGACCGAGGGCGGGACCGAGCTGGTCGGCTTCCACTGGACGAAGGTGCACGCCGAGGAGCACCTCGGCGAGGTGTACGTCGTCGGCATCCGGCCCGACGCGCAGGGCGGCGGTCTCGGCAAGGCGCTCACCGCGATCGGGCTGCGCCACCTCGCCGCCGAGGGGCTGCCGACCGCGATGCTCTACGTCGACGCGGACAACACGGCGGCCCTGGCCGTGTACGAGCGGATGGGCTTCGCCACCCATGAGGTGGACCTGATGTACCGCACGGAGTCCTGAGCCCGCACAACGTCCCCCGGGGCGGCGTCGCTTGACGCCGCCCCCTCTTTCCGACACCCTTTCACTACTCAATTAGTGAAAGGGGTGAACATGGCAGAGTCCGCAGCGGTCGAGTTCCGCATCGACCGGCGCAGCGGCGTCGCCACGTACCTGCAGATCGTCCAGCAGACCAAACAGGCCCTCCGCCTCGGACTGCTGGAGCCCGGCGACCGGCTGCCCACCGCACGCGAGGTCGTCGAGGCCACCGCCATCAACCCGAACACCGTGCTCAAGGCCTACCGCGAGCTGGAGCGCGAGGGCCTCGTCGAAGCCCGGCGCGGGATGGGCACATTCGTGCGCCGGACCCTCGGGACCACGGCCACCACGGACACACCCCTGCGGGGAGAACTCACCGACTGGGCCCGCCGGGCCCGCACGGCGGGGCTGGAGCGCGACGACATGGCCGCGCTCTTCACCGCCGTACTGGACAGCACGTACAAGGGGGACGACCGCACATGACAGGCGTGGCGATCGAGGCGACCGGCCTCGGTATGAAGTACCGGCGCAGAAGCGATGGCTGGGCGCTGCGCGACTGCTCGTTCCGGCTGCCCGCGGGGCACGTGTGCGCGCTCGTCGGGCCCAACGGCGCCGGCAAGTCCACCCTGCTCGCCCTCGCCGCCGGGTTTCTGCGGCCGGTCGAGGGAACCCTGCGGATCCTCGGCTCCGCGCCCGCCGAGGCCCGGCCCCGGGTGGCCTTCGTGGCCCAGGACAAGCCGCTGTACCCGCAGCTGACGGTCGCCGAGACGCTCTGGGCCGGCGCCGAGCTGAACCCTGCCACCTGGGACCGGGCCACCGCCGAACGCGTCATCGGGGACCTCCCGAGGGACGCCAGGGTCCGTACGCTCTCCGGCGGCCAGCGCACCCGCCTCGCGCTCGCCCTCGCGCTCGGCAAGCGCGCCGAACTGCTGCTGCTCGACGAGCCGATGGCCGACCTCGACCCGCTCGTCCGGCACCAGCTGATGGGCGTCCTGATGGCGGAGGCCGCCGAGCACGCCACCACCATCGTGATGTCCTCGCACATCCTCACCGAGCTGGAGGGCGCCTGCGACTACCTCCTGCTCGTCGACGGCGGCCGGGTCCGTCTCGGCGGCGAGACCGAGGAAATCCTCGCCGCACACGCCCTGCTCACGGGTCCCGTACGGGACCTGGCACCGCACACCGTCGTCGAGTCCCGCACGACGGGGCGGCGGCTGACCGCACTGGTACGGAAGGGGGGCCCGGTGGACGACGCGGCCTGGGAGATCGTGGAACCGTCACTGGAGGAGCTGCTGCTGGCACATCTGCGGTCACCGGGGGCGCCCGCACTGCTGACGCCGAGCGCCGAAGCCGCCAGGGAGGTGGCTGCCGTATGAGCGCCATCGGTCTGCGTACGCCCGTCGCACCCGCCGCCGGGTTGCGGGGCCCCGTCCGTGTCCTTCTCCGCCAGCACCGCCGTTCCCTGTGGGCGGCCGGCGCACTCCTGGTGCTGGGCATCGCCATCGTGGTCGGGCTCCGGATCTGGGTCGCGGTCGCGAGCTCGGACGAACTCTGCGCCGACGGCGACACCACCCGCTGCGGCGACGGCTCCTACCTGCCCACCTACGCCCGCACCTCCACCGAGACCTATCTGGCGAGCGGTGGTACCGCTGTCCTGCTGCTCGCCGGGCTCATCGGCGTCTTCGTCGCGGGACCGCTGATCGCCCGCGAGCTGGAGAGCGGCACGTTCCGGATGGCCTGGACCCAGTCGGTGTCCCCGGCCCGGTGGCTGGCGGCTCGGCTCGCCCTTCCTGCGGCTCTGGTGACTGCGGGGATGACCGTTCTGGTCCTCGTCTACCGATGGGGCTGGTCGGACATAAGGAGCAACCCGTACGCCTTCGGACTGAGCTGGAACCTGAGCGGTATCAACCCCGCCCTCGGCCCGACCGCCGTCGCCTACGCCCTGCTGGCCGTGGCCGTCGGCGCCCTGTGCGCCGTGGTCGTACGCCGTACCGTCCTGTCCATGAGCCTCACGGCCCTCGTCCTGGGCACGGTGATGCTCGGGTTCGGCAAGCGCCGCTACGAGCTCTGGCCGGCCGTCCGCCATCTGGGCAGCCGCTACCCGAGCGGTGACATCTGGCCCATCGAGTCGGGCATGCTCACCGCCTCCGGCAAGGAGATCTACTGGCAGGACTGCCACCAGATCGGCTCGAATTTCGAGGATTCCCGGAGCTGCCTGCGCAACCAGGGCGGCATCACAAACTTCACCGACTACCACCCCGCCTCGCACTTCTGGCCGCTCCAGCTGGTCGAGACCGGCATCCTGCTCGTCCTCGCCGCCGCTGCCGTCGCCCTCGCCTTCCGGGTACTGCGCCGACACCACGGCTGAACCGCCCCGATCGTCGGGGTCCGGGCCGCAGAGGGGGCGGCCCGGACCCCGCACACGCAGCGCGACACCGCAACCCGCATCGCACACCGCTTCCTGCACGTCATGTCGCCGTTACCGCCCATTCAGACGCGCTTGCGACCCTCTCAGGATGCAGCCAGCTGTGCCGACCCCCCGCAACGGGAGAAATCCCGGCAGAAACCCTGGGTTTTCCGCGATCTCCGCCCCCTCCGACGCGCCCCGGAAGCCTTCCGCGCGGAACAATAGGGCCATGAGCCAGTTGCCCAGCTCCGAGGTCCCGGTACAGCCCTCCGTGCAGCCGTCGGTCGGCTCTCTCGTCGCGCACCGGCCCCATGCCGTCGCATCCCCGAATTACGCGGGAGCCGGTCTTACCATGGCTGCCGACCTCGATCCCGATCTCGACGCCGACGTGGACGTGTACGAACCCGACGTCGACGGCAGCGAGCTGCCGCAGGGCCGCTTCCTGGACCGGGAGCGCAGTTGGCTCGCATTCAACGAACGGGTGCTGGAGCTCGCCGAGGACCCGGCGACACCCCTCCTCGAACGAGCGAATTTCCTCGCGATCTTCGCCTCTAACCTGGACGAGTTCTTCATGGTCCGGGTGGCCGGTCTCAAGCGCCGTATCGCCACCGGCGTCGCCACCCGCTCCGCGTCCGGTCTGCAGCCCCGCGAGGTCCTCGACCAGATCTGGACACGGTCCCGCGAACTCATGGCCCGGCACGCCGCCTGCTACCAGCAGGACATCGCGCCCGCACTGTCCGACGAGGGCATCCAGCTGATCCGCTGGCCGGAGCTGACCGAGAAGGAACAGGCCCGCCTGTTCACCTTCTTCCGGCAGCGGGTCTTCCCCGTACTGACGCCGCTGGCCGTCGACCCGGCGCACCCGTTCCCGTACATCTCGGGCCTCTCGCTCAACCTCGCGGTCGTCGTACGCAACCCGGTCAGCGGCCACCGCCACTTCGCCCGCGTCAAGGTGCCGCCGCTGCTGACCCGGTTCCTGGAGGCGTCGCCGCAGCGTTACGTGCCCATCGAGGACATCATCGCGGCGCATCTGGAAGAGCTCTTCCCGGGCATGGAGGTCCTCGCCCACCACATGTTCCGGGTCACCCGGAACGAGGACCTCGAAGTCGAGGAGGACGACGCCGAGAACCTGCTCAAGGCCCTGGAGAAGGAGCTCATGCGGCGTCGCTTCGGCCCGCCGGTGCGCCTGGAGGTCGAGGAGTCCATCGACCCGTACGTGCTCGACCTGCTGGTCCGCGAGCTGAAGGTGTCCGACGCCGAGGTCTACCCGCTGCCCGGACCGCTCGACCTGACCGGGCTGTTCGGCATAGCGTCACTGGACCGCCCTGAGCTGAAGTACCCCAGGTTCATCGCGGGCACCCACCGCGATCTCGCCGAGGTCGAGTCCTCCTCGGCGCCCGACGTCTTCGCCGCGCTGCGCGAACGCGATGTGCTGCTGCACCACCCGTACGACTCGTTCTCCACCTCCGTCCAGGCGTTCCTGGAGCAGGCGGCGAGCGACCCGGACGTGCTCGCGATCAAGCAGACGCTGTACCGGACCTCGGGCGACTCGCCGATAGTCGACGCCCTGATCGACGCCGCCGAGTCCGGCAAGCAGGTCCTCGTACTCGTCGAGATCAAGGCCCGCTTCGACGAGCAGGCCAACATCAAGTGGGCACGCAAGCTGGAGGAGGCGGGCTGCCATGTGGTCTACGGCCTCGTCGGGCTGAAGACGCACTGCAAGCTCTCCCTCGTCGTCCGCCAGGAGGGCGACACGCTGCGCCGCTACTCGCACGTCGGCACCGGCAACTACCACCCCAAGACCGCACGGCTGTACGAGGACCTCGGCCTGCTGACCGCCGACCCGCAGGTCGGGGCAGACCTCTCCGACCTCTTCAACCGGCTCTCCGGCTACTCCCGCCGCGAGACGTACCGCCGCCTCCTCGTCGCCCCCAGGTCCCTGCGCGACGGGCTGATCTCCCGGATAAACAAGGAGATCGCGCACCAGCGGGCCGGTCGCCCCGCCTACGTACGGTTCAAGGTCAACTCGATGGTCGACGAAGCGATCATCGACGCCTGCTACCGGGCCGCCCAGGCGGGCGTTCCGGTGGACATCTGGGTACGCGGCATCTGCGCGATCCGCCCCGGCGTCACCGGCCTCTCCGAGAAC
Source organism: Streptomyces sp. NPDC005151 (assembly GCF_053599875.1). NCBI lineage: Bacteria > Bacillati > Actinomycetota > Actinomycetes > Kitasatosporales > Streptomycetaceae > Streptomyces > Streptomyces sp. NPDC005151. The sequence goes on from NZ_JBSFYR010000035.1 coordinate 70,840, forward strand.
GTCCGGGTCCGCTCGATACTGGGCCGCTTCCTCGAACACTCCCGGGTCTTCTCGTTCGGCAACGGCGGCGAACCCGAAGTGTGGTTCGGCAGCGCCGACATGATGCACCGCAACCTCGACCGCCGGATCGAAGCACTGGTCCGGGTCACCGACCCCGCCCACCGTGCCGCGCTCAGCCGACTCCTGGAGACCGGTATGGCCGACACCACCTCCGCCTGGCACCTCGGTCCCGACGGGAACTGGAACCGGCACGCCACGGACGGGGACGGCCAGCCGCTGCGGCACGTACAGGAAATGCTCATTGACGCCCGGAGGCGCCGGCGTGCGACGCCCTGACCACCAGACGACGGCCCGGACGGACGTGTTCGCGGGCGCGGTCCTCGCCCCCTACCTGCAGGAACAGGCCGCGAACTTCCTTCGCAGCCTGCGCCTGCACCGCGAGAACAGCGCCCCCACGGACGCCGGGACACTCGCCGCCGAGCAGGCCGCCGGTGCACTGCGCCGCTCGGCCCGCCGCATCAGCGGCACCCTGCACACCTTCCGGACGGCACTCGAACCCGGCTGGGCCGAGCAGCTCCGTACGGAACTGGCCTGGCTCTCCGGCACGCTGGCCCGCGAGCACGCGTACGCGACCCGGCTGACCCGGCTCCTCGAAGCACTGCACGCCCTGTCCGGCACCTCGCTGCCGCCGCCCCGCACACAGCGGACCGCCTCCGGCACCGATCTCGATGTCACCCAGCACGACGCCGCGCAGGCCAAGGCCCGGGCCGCACTCGGCGTCGGCGCGGCCCGGGCCGGAGCGCTTCTGGAACGGCAGCTCACCCTCGCCAGGACCCGCGCCCACTCGGCGGCCCTCCAGGCGCTCGGCTCGTCCCGGTTCCACGCGGTCGCCGACGCGGTCGCCCTGCTCGCCTCCGAGGTCCCGCTCTCAGCCGCGGCCACGGCCCCGGCCGCCGAGATGCTGCACGGGCCCGCGGACCGGGCCGAGCAGCGGCTGCTCGGTGCGGTGGCCGCGCTCCCGTCCGACGAGACGGCCGAGCCGTACAACGAGGCACAGGACGCGCCCTGGCACCAGGCCCGCCTTCTGCTGCGACTGCACCGGTACGCCCACGAGGTGGCACGCGGCGCCCCCGACCCGGTCCTGGTCGCCCCCGGACACGCACTCGACCTGCACCGGGACGCGGCGGAGGCAGCCGCGGCGGCCGCATCGGCGGCCCGTACGCCGAGGATCGCGCCGGCCACCGCCTACGCCCTGGGGGTGCTCCACGCCGCCCAGCGGCACGAGGTGGAGGCGGCCCGCGGGGTGTTCCGCGAGACCTGGCCATACACGACGGCGGCTGTGACCGCGCCATGAGCGGCGAAATCGTACAGGCGGCGGGGTGTGTGCTGTGGCGCCGGTCGGAGCACTCCGGGGAGCTCGAGATCTGCCTGGTCCACCGGCCCCGTTACGACGACTGGTCACATCCGAAGGGCAAGCTCAAGCGCGGCGAGCCGGCGATCGACGCCGCCCTGCGCGAGGTTCTGGAGGAGACCGGCCACCACTGCATACCGGGGCCCCCGCTGCCCACGGTCCGGTATCTCGCAAACGGCCGCCCCAAGGAAGTCCTGTACTGGGCGGCCGAGGCGACGGACGGCGTGTTCGTCCCCAGCGACGAGGTGGACCGCATCGTCTGGCTCCCCCCGGAAGCGGCCCGCACCCACCTCACCCAGCCCCGCGACCGCGACCTGCTGGACGCGCTGCTGATCAGCGGGTGACGGGCGGTGCGGGGCCGCCCCGGCGGGCGGTGCGGTTCACGCACCCGGGTCCGGGGTGCGGGGTTCCGTCCTCGATCTCCCCCATAGCCTTAAGGGCATGGGGGGACCCCCTCGACGGGCTTGATTTTCGGCGCCGTGCCCCGTGGGTGCGGGCCGCCTGCCCGGTGGTGGGGTGGGCGGGGCCCCTCCGGGGCGTCTCCTCAGAACTGGCGCGGAAACCAGCAACGCGGGCGAACCCGGGACGAGCGCCAGTCCCTGCGGGGACTCCCCTGCACGGCCCCACCCAGGCATCACTCACGCCCGCGACCCGGCGGTCGTGACAAGAG
>NZ_JBSFYR010000036.1:0-72281 GCF_053599875.1 Streptomyces sp. NPDC005151
TGGTCCTAGAGAAACCCCATCATCGCAGGTCACAAGGCACTTCTTCGTTCCCCGAGAAACTGTCCACAGACATCAAGCCGGTGGATCCAGGCTCAAACAACCCGCGGGCCTTCTCGCGCACCGCCTCGCCACGCACCTACCACCCCCGCTCCCGGCGGCGCCCACCCCCGTAGCCGCACCACGGCCGCACCCCCTCCAGGACTGCGACGGATGCGACCGGCCCTTCCGCGCTCCGGAACCGGGGCGCTGCCACGACTGCCGTACGGACGTACAAGAAGCCGCCTGACGCGAACGCCACCACCCCACCCGCGCAACCAAAGGAACGAACCCCATGGTCAGCTCGCCCCACGAGGCGATGCACCGCATCTTCCAGGAGTACCCGGGACTGTTCTCCCGCGTCTCCGAGGTACTGGGGGTCGCGATCGCCCCACCCACCTCGGTCACTGTCATGCCCACCGACCTCACCGAGAACCGGCCCCTGGAGCGACGCGTCGACACGCTGCTGCGCATCGAAATGGAGGACGGCGAGCCTTTCCTTCTGGCCATCGAGGCCCAGGGCAAGAAGGATCCGGACAAGCCCGCCAGCTGGGGCTACTACTACATGTACCTGCTCAATAAGTACCGACTGCAGGCCCTGCTGCTGGTCGTCTGCCAGGACCGCGCCACCGCCGAATGGGCCGCACGCCCGACAGTCTTCGGCAGCGTCGGGCATCCGATCATCACCCTGTGCCCCCTCGTCGTGGGCCCGCACAACATGCCGGTGATCACCGACGTGGCCGAGGCCCGCAAGGACCTGGCCCTCGCCACACTGGCCGCGATCACACACGCCGGCGATCCGGACATCGGTGCCATACTGAAAACACTGTCTGCCGCACTGCGGGAGGCCCCGGAAGCAATCGTCGACCCCATCGTCGAACTCACCGCACAGGGCCTGGGCAACCGCCCGGCCGCACAACAGTGGAGGAACCTGGTGGCCGTGGACCTTTCTTTCTACACGTCACCCCTCTCGGAAGAAATCCGGGACGAAGGCCGCGCTGAAGGGATCGCGCGGAGCATCCTGCTCCTCCTCGCGCAGGCCGGCATCGATGTGCCCGACGAGACCCGCGAACGCATCATGGGTTGCAGCGATCTGGACACCCTGAGCCGCTGGCTCCTGCGTGCCCCCGCCGCGTCGTCCATCGAGGACATTTTCGCCGAGAAGTAGTCCCCGTCTCCTGCGTTCCCTGAACACCTCGCACCGGGTTGTCCCGGACCCGCCGGTGATGGGCCCGGTCACCGGAAGGGGCAGGCTCACGCCTCTGTCACCGCCGTCGCCCGCCACGGGGCGAGGCGCTGTACGTCGCGGGCCGTCTCCGTGACACCGCTCAGGAAACCCTGCGCGCGTGGCGACGCCGTGTCGCGCAGCCACTCCGGGGCGATATCGCAGACCGCGACCTTGACCTCCGTGCCCGCCAGCGCCAGCGGCAGTGTGTGGACCACCGTGGACGGGAAGCTGAGGACCCTGCGGCCGATCGGGCCGCGGCGGGCGATGAGTTCCAGAGGGAGGTCCGGGCGGACGATCTCCAGGCCGGTGGCGGCTTCCAGTGCGTGGAGCTTGTCGGCGGACTCGCGGCGGTGGGCGAAGTAGCGGGTCGCGCCGTGGGTACGGGCCAGGGCGGCGACCGCCTCCAGGTACTGGGCCCGGTCGATCACGCCCGTCTCGACCAGGGACGTGCCGACCAGGTCCGCGCCCTTGGTGAGGAGCGGCGGGCCGAAGCGGGCGCGGGTCCAGGCGAAGGTGTTGGGAGTGACCGTGACGCCGGCCGGAGCCTCGACCGGCATGGCGGTGAACACCTCGACCTCGCGGGTCGCGGACGGGGTGAAGCGGCGGCGGGCGGTGGCCGTGACCGGGGCCAGGATCAGGTCGCGCGGGCCCGAGCTGCCCCGCCGGTGCCAGCGCACCAGCCGTTCACCACGGGCGAGTTGGGCGACGAACTCCATCGTGGCCGTGCCGTCGTCGACCACCGTGAGCCGGCGGGCGCGGACCATGGACAGGAGGAGCTGCACGTAGCGGGAGAACGGGTCGCCGATCACGATCCGGTCCGCCCTGCGCAGCAGTCCCGTCAGGGCCCGGAGGGACTTCAGCGGCGCGCCCGCCCCGCCGCGCGCCTCCTGCCAGCGGACGTTGACGCCCTCGTCGCGAGCCAGCTCCGCCATCCGGCGCAGCTGGCCGCGCGACATCGGGTCGACCGGGGGGAGGACGACGACCGTTATGTCCGCCAGGACATGGTCGTCGCCTCCCTCTGTGAAGGCCCACTCCAGGACGTTCAGGAGCTGGACCGGGCTCTCGACGAAGGCGAGGTTCACCGGTCGGCCCGTCAGACCGCGACCGGCTCGGCGGCCGGGGCCGCCTCGGTGTTCTCGGCGACGACGCCCGCGACGCGGCGGAGCTTCTTCATCGGGCCGAGCTCGGACTCGTACACCTTCTTGACGCCGTCACCGAGGGAGGCCTCGATGGTGCGGATGTCGCGGACCAGGCGGGTCAGGCCCTGCGGCTCGACGGAGGCGGCCTGGTCGGAGCCCCACATGGCGCGGTCGAGGGTGATGTGGCGCTCGACGAACGCGGCGCCGAGGGCGACGGCGGCGAGGGTGGTCTGCAGGCCGGTCTCGTGGCCGCTGTAGCCGATCGGGACGTTCGGGTACTCCTGCTGGAGGGTGTTGATGACGCGGAGGTTCAGCTCCTCGGCCTTCGCCGGGTACGTCGACGTGGCGTGGCAGAGAAGGATGTTGTCCGAGCCGAGGACCTCGACCGCGTGGCGGATCTGGCGCGGGGTCGACATGCCGGTGGAGAGGATGATCGTGCGGCCCGTGGCGCGCAGCGAGCGGAGCAGCTCGTCGTCGGTGAGGGAGGCGGAGGCGACCTTGTGGGCGGGGACGTCGAACTTCTCCAGGAAGGCGACGGCCTCGGTGTCCCACGGGGAGGCGAACCAGTCGATGCCACGCGCGGCGCAGTGGTCGGAGATGGCCCGGTACTCGGACTCACCGAACTCGACGCGGTGGCGGTAGTCGATGTACGTCATCCGGCCCCAGGGGGTGTCACGCTCGATGTCCCACTGGTCGCGCGGGGTGCAGATCTCCGGGGTGCGCTTCTGGAACTTGACGGCGTCGCAGCCGGCGTCGGCGGCCACGTCGATCAGCGCGAGGGCGTTCTCGAGGTCGCCGTTGTGGTTGATGCCGATCTCGCCGGTGATGTAGACGGGCCGGCCGGGGCCGGCGGTGCGGGTGCCGAGGGTGCGCAGACGGGAGGTGCTCATGGGGGTGTTTCCTTACTTGGTGGTGGGGTTGGTGGGGGTGGAAAGGTGGCTGGTGAGGGTGGGCCCGAGCAGCCACGCCGCGATTTCGCGGATGGCGCCGAAGCCGCCGGGGGTGGTCGTGACGGCGCGCGCCGCGGCGCGTACCGAGTCATGGGCGCTCGCTACGGCGACGGGCCAGCCGGCGACGGCGAAGCAGGGCAGGTCGTTGACGTCGTTGCCGACGTAGAGCACCCGCTCGGGGGCGATGCCGTGCTCGTCGCACCACTCCTTGAGGGCGAGGTCCTTGCGGTCGATGCCGTGCAGGACAGGGACCTTGAGCTTGTTGGCGCGGGCGGCGACGACCGGGTTCTGCTCGGTGGAGAGGATCAGGAGGTCGAGGCCCGCCCTGCGCAGGGCGGCGATGCCCAGACCGTCTCCGCGGTGGACGGCGACGATCTCGCGTCCGTCGGAGTCGATCAGGACCCGGTCGTCGGTCTGCGTGCCGTCGAAGTCGAGGACGACCGCGTCGATGTCCTCGCGGGTCGGCAGCGGTGACGGGTCCAGGAGCGGTGCGAGGGCGCGGGCGCGGGCCAGGTCGTGCGGGTCGTCGATCTCCAGGACCCGGGCGGGGTCGGTGGTGACCAGCGCGGTGTGGCCGAAGAAGCGGTGCCGGTGGGTACGGAAGCCCGCGACGCCCATCGCGTAGGCGGCGCCGGTCTCCAGCAGGTCCTGGGGCCGGTCCTGGCGGCGCGGGCGGACGGCCTTGTCGTGGTTGACGCCGTAGGTGTCGTCCTCGACCGCGCTGCCGTCGCGCCAGATGAAGCCGTGGAACGGGGCGACGGTGACGGCCGTGTCGGCGCCGTCGCGGGCGACCGCGGCGGCCACGCCGTCGATGTCCTCGCGGGTGACGAACGGGCTGGTGCACTGGACGAGCAGCACCACGTCGGCGATGCGCTCGTGCATCGCCTCGTACGCGTCGAGTGCGTGCAGGACCGCCGCCTCGCTGGTCGCGGTGTCGCCCGCGATGGCCGGCGGGCGCTGGACGCAGTGCACGCGCTCGGCGGCGCCGAGCGCCTCGCCCGCCGCCCGGGCCGCGTCCGCGATCGCCGCGTCGTCCGTGGTGACGACGACGTCCGTGACCTCGCGGGCGGTCAGGCAGGCACGGACCGCACGGGCGACCAGCGGTATGCCGCCGACCTGGGCGAGGTTCTTGGCCGGGACGCCCTTGGATCCGCCGCGGGCGGGGATCACGGCGAGCACGGTCGGGTCCGGCTTCGGTGTCGAGGTCGGCGTCATGTCTGCTCCTGGATTCGTTGTCACAGCTCGCCCATCCGCCGGATCACGGGTGCGACCCGCTGGACGCCCTGTCGGTACGCGCCGCGCGCGGCTTCCCGTACCGCGTCGCGGACCGCGCCCCGCACCCCGCCGGTCTCGCGCGGCGCGGCGGCACCGGGCAGCGGGTGGCCGTCGGGGGCCAGGTGGTGGCGGGCGAGGATGCCGGGCAGGTAGCCGGGGGCGGTGGCGGGTGTGTAGTACGGGGCGAGGTCGGGCAGGCGGGGCGCGGTCAGCAGCGCGTCGACGCGGGCCCCTGCGGTTTCGTAAGCCGTGTCGTAGGTGCCGTCGGCGGCGACGCCCTGGCCGGCCAGCCACTTCTCGTCGGGCTCCGGGTGGGAGCCGCCGTCGAGCCGGTCCCACGAGGTGAGCAGGCCCGAGCCGATGAAGTGGTGGTTGCCGAGGGCCTCGCGGACGCCGAGGTCGCTGAGGATCGCGGTGGGGATGCGCCGGTGCAGGGACTCCAGCGCGGCGGTCGAGGAGACCGTGACCAGCAGGTCGGTGCGGTCGAGGACCTCGCCCATGTGCCCGTACACGAGGCGGAAGTTGGGCGGCAGTCCGCCGGGCAGCTTCTCCGCGAGCCGCTGGTACGGGAGTTCTTCGATGTGTGTGGTGTGCTCGCCGGGCTTGGAGCGCAGCTTCAGGAGCACCTCGCGGTCCGGGTGCAGCCTGGCGTGCTCGACGAGCCTGCGCAGCAGGTACGTACGGTCGGCGCGGGACGCCGGTACGGAGGGCTGGGCGGCGAACACCACGGTGTCGCGGCCCTTCTGCGGCCGGTGCGGGGCGCCGCCGAGGAACGGCAGTGCGGCCTCCGTGACGGCCGAGGCATCGGCGCCCACTCCCTCGTACACGGTGCGGAAACGCTCCGCGTCGTGGCGGGAGTTGGCGAGGACGACGTCGGCGCCGTGGCGCAGCAGCAGACCGTCGGCGAGCTTCTCGTAGACGACACCGACATAGCCGGTGACGACGACGGGCCTGGCGGGCAGCCGCAGGGCGGCGAGGCCGTGCAGCATGGCCTGGACCGCGCCGCCGACGAGGGCGAGGACCACGACGTCGTACCCCTCGTCCCGCACGGTGTGCAGGAACTCGACGGCCGTGACCTCGCGCACCCGGTCGGCGTCGATACCGACGTCGCCGACCTCGGCGAGCTGGCGCGGGGTCGGGGTGGCCCGGCCGCGCAGGAGCAGTCCGCTGATCTCGACCGGCCGTTCCGCTGCGCGGGGCGCGTCCGGGGACCCGGTGGTCAGGCGGCGCGCGGTGAGCGCGCCCCATTTCCACCGGGTGTCGGAGTCGGCGAGTACGGCTACCCGGAGGGCGGTCGATTTGCTGGTACGTGGGGGCACGTCCCAGAACTTAGGAAGGCATTTCGATTCGCGGCCCAACGTGACGGCAACAGATGGTTAACAGCCTGCCGACGGGCGGCAAATCAGCTTCACAAATGCCCCGCAATGGGCAGGGAATCGATCCGGTTCATCATTCCGACATTCTTCGTTCACCTGCCGTCCTTTCCGGGGTCAAGGCAAATGTCGTGCCCCCGCCTAGCGTGTGACTCGTGGTTAAGCTCTCCGTCATCGTGCCGTTCTACAACGTGCAGACATACGCCCCCGACACCCTGAGAAGCCTGCGGGCCAACGCCCGCGAGGACTTCGAATTCATCCTCGTCGACGACTGTTCGACCGACGGGACTCTGGAGATCCTCATGCGCGCCGAGCGCGAGCTCCCCGGTGCCGTCCTGGTCAGACACGAGAAGAACGGAGGCCTGGCCACCGCACGCAACACGGGGATCGATGCGGCGCGCGGCGAGTACCTCACGTTCCTCGACGGCGACGACTGGGTGGCTCCCGGCTACTACGACCAGCTGCTCGCCGCCATCACGGACCTGGGCTGCGATTTCGTACGCACGGACCATGTGCAGTTCACGGACCGGGCACGCACCGTCCACCGGGTCCCGCACGGCCTGCGCGGCACCGTCATGCGGCCGCGCGACGTGATTCTGCCGTCCGACAAGTCGACGCCCGTGGACTACGCGTACGCCTGGGCCGGCGCCTATCACCGCAGGCTCGTCGAGTCAGGACTGCTCCGCTTCCGGGACGGGCTGCGCACGGCCGAGGACCGGCCCTGGATCTGGCGCCTGCACCGCGAGGCCGATTCCTTCGCGGCGATCGGCCTGCTGGGGGTCTTCTACCGGCGTGGAGTGGCGTCCTCGCTCACCCAGATCGGCGATGTGCGGCAGCTCGACTTCATCCGGGCCTTCGATCAGGTACTCGAGGAAACGGCACAGGACGCGGAGGCAGAGCGCCTGCTCCCGAAGGCAGTACGGACCTATTGCGCTGTCATGGCACATCACCTGGAATCCATCGAAAGGTTCGAACCAGCAGTGGCACGGAAATTGCGCTCCATGAGCGCGGCGTCTCTGCGGCGTATGCCCCAGGAAATTCTCGCCGATACGCTGAATTCGCTGGGCGACCGCCGTGCGGCCCAGTTGCGCCGCGTACGCCGTCGCTCCGTGTCCCGGGAGGTCGCGGCCTGATGGCTGGCACGTACACCGCGCCGGCCGGCCGGTTCACCACTCAGATCTTCTCCGCGTGCACGCAGTACGCCGCCGCCACGGTCGTCGCGGCTTTGCGCGCGGGCCAGTTCGGTCCGCGGTCCGAGCACCGGCGCATTCTTGTCGTGAGCGACACCTCACCCTCTCCCGAGCTGGGCACACCGCTCCATCGCAGGCCCGGATTCGAGGAACTGGAGTCCGAATTCGACGCGGTGCATTCCTGGAACGAGTTCATCCAGCCGTTCCACCCCGCAGGATGGTCCCCCCGGGAGCAGGATGCCTCACTGTGGGAGCGGGCCGTGCGCAAAGCGTGGAACCTCGGGGACGAACCGGTCGAGATCGCCTGCGAGTCCATCCAGGCCAACCCGTCCCAGGCCCTCGCGCTGATCTTCGGCGAGAGCCCGGTGCACATCTACGCCGACGGTCTGATGAGCTACGGTCCGACCCGCAACAAGGTCGACCCGATGATCGGCACCCGCATCCGCAGGCTGCTCCACCTGGACCTGGTGCCGGGCCTGCGACCGCTGCTGCTCACCGAGTTCGGCGTCGAGTCCGAGATCGTACCGACCGACGTCTTCCTGAAGGTGCTGGACGAGCTCGCCGGATCGACGGACGCCCACGGTCCTTCCGGCCCCGCACCGGCCCTGCTGCTCGGCCAGTACCTTTCCACGCTCGGCATCCTCACTCCTCAGCAGGAGGAGGAACTCCACGCGCGGATGCTGCGCGGCGCCGTCGCGCTCGGCCACACCCGAGTCGTCTTCAAGCCGCATCCCAGCGCACCGGCCCACTGGGCACAGCTGCTGGAGCAGGAGGCCGAGCGGCTCGGTGCCGAACTCACCGTTCTCGACAGCCCCGTCCTCGCCGAGACGCTCTTCCGGAACATGCGGCCGGGTCTGGTCATCGGCTGCTTCTCCACCGCACTGTTCACCGCCGCCACGTTCTACGGGCTCCCGGTCGCCCGCGTCGGCACGGACACCCTGCTGGGGCAGCTCGCCCCGTACCAGAACAGCAACCGCATCCCGCTGACCATCGTCGATGCGCTGCTGCCCGACCTGGAGGACGCGTCCGCCGTCACCGGCTGGTCGCTTCCCTCCGCCGAACAGGTCCGGGGTGAACCGACCGACCTGGTCGGCGCTGTGGGCTACGCCATGCAGCCGCAGATACAGGCCGCACTACGCCCCCATGCAGAGCGCTACCTCAGCCGGCACCACGGCAACATCTGGCGCTATTTCAAACGGCGTCGGCTGACCGCATTGGGGCTGCCCGGCGCCGTCCCCACGCAACTCGCGTTCATCCCGCGCAATGCGACGGTGCGCCGGATCGCCCGCAAGGCCCGCACCTTGAAGCGAGCGGCGGCGAGCTGATCCGTGCTCTCCCGATCCTCGAAGCGAGCCGCGGGCTGATCCGCGCTCTTCCGCACCTTCATGACGGCAATTGCCCTGGTTGCTTCCGGTTACGGCAGAAGTTCCGGCCGGTTACGCGAGCGGCCCTGGACCGGCCGGTTCCAGCAAACCCACACGTCCCGGCCGGTTCCGGGAAAGGAGCGTCCCCGTGGCCGAAGCGCCCACAACACCCGCGCCTCCAGCGGCTGCCGTAACACCTGCCCCTTCCGCTGCCCTGTCCCGGGCCCCGCGGAACCCGCGCTCCGGCGGAAGCGGAAACCGCATGCGGGCCCTGGACGGACTGCGCATCATGGCCGCACTCATGGTCTGCGCGTACCACTACGCGGGGAAGGGAGGGCCGGTCGCGCAGTCCTGGGGACAGTCTCCGGCCCATGTCTTCCCGACACTTTCCCAGGCGGCGGTCTACGGCTGCCTCGGAGTGCAGTTCTTCTTCATCATCAGCGGCTTCGTCATCTGTATGAGCAGCTGGGGGCGTTCGGCGGGCGACTTCTTCCGGTCCAGGGTCGCGCGCCTCTATCCGGCGTACTGGGTCGCGATCGTCCTCGTCACGGCGGCCGCATGTGTCCTGCCGGTCGTGGTCAAGCCATTGCGCTCGGACGAACTGCTGCTCAACCTGACGATGCTGCAGCAGCCCATGGGCGCGGACCGGGTGCTGGGCGTGTGCTGGACGCTCTGGGTGGAGCTGCGCTTCTACGTGCTGTTCGCGCTCTTCGTGGTCTGGCGCGGTGTCACCTACCGAAGGGTGGTGATCTTCTGCTGCCTGTGGACGTTCGCGGGCGTCCTCGCGCGGGTCGCACAGACCCCCCTGACCGACGAGCTGGTCATGCGTGACCACGCACCGTACTTCATCGGCGGCCTGGCCCTGTACCTGATCCACCGGTACGGCAGCGACCTGCTGTTGTGGGGAATAGTCGTGATGAGCTGGCTGCTCGGACAGCGCTACTCCGTGACCGCGCTCTGGCACCCGGGCATGGACGGCGACTTCCATCGCTCCCCATATGTGATCCAGCTGATCGTCACCGTCGCCTTCCTCTCGGTCGCCGCGGTCGCACTGGGGTGGCTGCGCTGGGCGAACTGGCGCTGGCTGACGGTCGCCGGGACCCTGACCTATCCGTTCTATCTGGTGCACGAGCATCTCGGCTGGTTCTCCATACGGGTCCTGCACCGCGCCTGGGGTCTGCCCCCGGTCCCGACGCTGATCACCACGGTCGGCTCGCTGCTGGTGCTTGCCTGGCTGATCCACCGGTACGCCGAGAAGCCGGTCGGCCCTCGCCTGAAGCGTGCCATGACCGCCCAGAGCGCCCGGCTGCACGCGGCGCTGCGTGCGGGCGCGTGAGCGGGGGAACGGCGGGGTGACGGAGCCTCCGGGCCCCGGCGTCGGCCCACTGGCAGCGGGATTCGCAGGACCCTGTCCACGCAGAGGCCCTTCCGGATAGCTGTTCCGGAAGGGCCTCTGCGTCAAGCAGGCGTCACAGGTGCTCGATGAAGCAGCGGATGCGCGCTTGGTGGTCGGCGATCCATCCCGTCTGACGAAGCGCTCTACGGAAAGGGCCTGTTCCTCATCCGCCCCGACGGCTGCATCGGCTGGGCGGGCGAGGACGCCTCGGGCCTGGCCGCGTGCCTGGCCCCGCTCGGCGTCACCACGGTCACACGCTGCTGAGCGAGAGCTTCGCCGCGAACCCGAGGAACAGCACACCCGCCGCCGAAGTGGCCCCGGCCGACAGCCGCTTGCGGCGGCGGAACGCGTCGGACAGCCGGGTGCCGCCGAATATCAGCGCCGACAGGTAGAGGAAGCTCGCGATCTGCAGCAGCGTCCCCAGCAGCAGGAAGGACAGCGCCGGATAGGCGTACCCGGGGTCGACGAACTGCACGAAGAAGGAGATCAGGAACAGGATCGCCTTCGGGTTGACGAGGCTCACCACCAGCGCCCGCCGGTACGGCCGCTCCACCGCCCCGGCCGCCGTCCTCGTCCCGCCCGGTCCGGCGGCCTCGTCCGTCAGCTCGGCGATCTGCCGGTGCCGCTCGCGCCACATGGACGCCGCGGCCCGCAGCATGCCGATCGCCAGCCAGGTCAGATAGCCCGCGCCCGCGTACTTGACGACGGCGAAGAGCACCGGCGTCGTCTGCAGCAGGGAGGCTGCGCCGAGCGCGGACAGCGTCATCAGCACGGTGTCACCGGTCCACACACCGGCAGCCGCCACATACCCGGTCCGCACACCGCGGCGGGCGGCGACGGAGAGCACGTACAGCGAATTCGGCCCCGGCAGCAGAACAATCAGCACGAGGCCGACGAGATAGGTCGGAAGATCAGTAACACCCAGCATGAAACGGAGTGTCGCACGCAGGTACGACACTCCGATACGAGGGTTCGGGAAGTCTCGGGGTCAGTCCTCGTCGCCGTCCAGGAGGCGGTCTACGGAGAGCTTCATCTCGACGCCGACCACGTCCGGCACGGTGAACGACGTCCCGCGCTTGTGGGGCACCTTGTTCTTGTACTCGCCGCCCCGCGGGTCACTGCAGAGCAGCACCTGGTCATGCTTGCGATCGACCACGACGTAGACCGGAATGCCCGCCTGGGCGTAGTCCTCGACCGTGGGACCGAGGTCATCCGCCCAGTTGGTCGAGGTCACCTCCACCACCATGCGGAAGGCATGGGCGGCGTAGCAGTTCTTCATGACATGGGCGTCCTTGATATCGGCCTCGACAACCGACAGGTCGGGAATCGCGTAGTCCTCCGGCCCGGAAGGCAACCACAGCCCGACCCCCTGGACGAGTCTGAGCCCCACCGTGCGCGCCCTGGCGCCGAACTCCTCGCCCAGCCAGGACAGGGCCAGAGCATGCGATACGTCCGCCGGTGGTGTCGCAGTGAGCCTCCCCTGGAGAATCTCCACGCGATGCCCAGGCAGCGAGCGTGCGAGCTGCTCGGCCGCTTCGCCGAGCGTCAGCTCGGGCTGTTCCTGCTCCCGCACCTGCTCCTCGTGCTGTACTACAGCCACGGCATCCTCCTTTCGGGGACCACTGTTCACGAGCCTGTCCGTGGCCACGGACATTCGGCGAGAGATCACCCTCGCGGGTGCACGTCGCCTCAGAACGCGTCCGACGGCACATATGCCCCCCACACCTCCCGCAGTGCGTTGCACACCTCGCCCACCGTCGCCCGTGCCCTGAGGGCGTCCTTCATCGGGTACAGGACGTTGTCCGTCCCCTCGGCCGCCTTCTTCAGCCGTCCCAGCGCCTCGTCGACGGCGTCCTGGTCCCGTTCGGCGCGGAGCTTCGTCAGCCGGGCCGCCTGCTGGGCCTCGATCGCCGGGTCGACGCGGAGCGGCTCGTACGGCTCCTCCTCGTCGAGCTGGAAGCGGTTGACGCCGACGACGACGCGCTCCCCGCTGTCCGTCTCCAGGGCGATGCGGTAGGCGCTGCGTTCGATCTCGTTCTTCTGGAAGCCCCGCTCGATGGCGTCGACCGCGCCGCCCATGTCCTCGACCTTGCCCATCAGCTCCAGGGCAGCGGCTTCGACGTCGTCCGTCATCTTCTCGACGACATACGAACCCGCGAACGGGTCGACCGTGGCGGTGACGTCCGTTTCGTACGCCAGGACCTGCTGGGTACGGAGCGCGAGCCGGGCGGACTTGTCGGTCGGGAGGGCGATCGCCTCGTCGAAGGAGTTGGTGTGCAGCGACTGCGTACCGCCGAGGACCGCGGCCAGGCCCTGGACCGCGACGCGCACCAGATTGACCTCGGGCTGCTGGGCGGTGAGCTGGACGCCTGCGGTCTGGGTGTGGAAGCGGAGCATCAGCGACTTGGGGTTCTTCGCGCCGAACTCCTCCTTCATCACCCGGGCCCAGATCCGGCGGGCGGCACGGAACTTGGCGACCTCTTCGAGAATGGTCGTACGGGCGACGAAGAAGAAGGAGAGACGCGGGGCGAAGTCGTCGACGTCCATGCCGGCCGCGACGGCGGTACGGACGTACTCGATGCCGTCCGCGAGGGTGAACGCGATCTCCTGCGCGGGCGAGGCTCCGGCCTCCGCCATGTGGTAGCCGGAGATCGAGATGGTGTTCCACTTCGGGATCTCGGCCCTGCAGTACTTGAAGATGTCCGCGATCAGCCGCAGCGAGGGCTTGGGCGGGAAGATGTACGTGCCGCGGGCGATGTACTCCTTCAGCACGTCGTTCTGGATGGTGCCGGTCAGCCGGTCGGCCGGGACACCCTGCTCCTCGCCGACCAGCTGGTACATGAGGAGCAGCAGCGCGGCGGGCGCGTTGATCGTCATGGAGGTGGAGACCTTGTCGAGCGGAATCCCGCCGAACAGGATCCGCATGTCCTCGACCGAGTCGATCGCCACGCCGACCTTGCCGACCTCGCCGGACGCGATCGGCGCGTCGGAGTCGTGGCCCATCTGGGTGGGCAGGTCGAAGGCGACGGACAGGCCCATCGTGCCGTTGGCGATCAGCTGCTTGTAGCGGGCGTTCGACTCGGAGGCCGTACCGAACCCGGCGTACTGGCGCATCGTCCACGGCCGGCCCGTGTACATCGTCGGGTAGACACCGCGCGTGAACGGGTAGGCACCCGGCTCCCCCAGTTTGTCCTCGGCGTTCCACCCGTCGAGGGCGTCCGGCCCGTAGACCGGCTCGATGGGCAGTCCCGACTCCGACTCGCGCGTCATCTGCTGTGCCTCCCACTGGAGCTACTTACTGGTAACCAACGACCCTCGCGACGGACTGTAGCGGCGGGCGTGCAACCGGTGGAGAGGCACGGGCTGGGACCTTGCTCACAAGGTGCGTCCTACGGCCTTCCCCGACGCACTCACCATCATGCGCGGGCTTTCGCAACCGGGCAGAGCGGGAATCCGTCCCAAGAGACAACGAAGGAATCAGGGGGCCGATGCTGATGCGGATACACAGAACCCGGCACGGCGGAGGAACGGCACACCGGGCAGGCGCTACGGCGGTGACCGCCGTCGCCGTCCTGACGCTGGCCGCCACGACCGCGGGCTGCCGGGCGCATGCCTCCGGCGGTTCCGCGGCGAAGCCCTCGTCCCCGCCGAAGACCTCCGCCCCGGCGGCCGACGACGCCAAGCCCCCCGCGACCCCCTCGCCGTCGACCGCCGCGCCCTCGCCGTCGGCGTCCGCCGCACCGAAGCCCGTTCCGCAGGGCAGGACGCTGATGGCGACCGGCTCCGAGGGCAAGCAGGTTCGGGAGCTGCAGGCCCGGCTCCGTCAGATCGGCCACTTCGACCGCAGCCCGACGGGCTACTACGGGACGCTCACCGTCGCCGCCGTGCAGTCCTTCCAGGGCAAGCGCGGTCTGTCCCGTACCGGCCGAACGGACACCGTCACCTGGCAGAAGCTGGTCGCCATGACGCGGAAGCCGACGGCCGCCGAGCTGAACCCGCCGACCTCCCGGCCCGCCGCCAGGCCCGACAAGCGCTGCATGACCGGGCGGGTGCTCTGCATCAGCAAGAACAGCCGGACCCTGTCGTGGATGATCGACGGCCGGGTCGTCTCCTCGATGGATGTGCGGTTCGGCTCGCAGTACACGCCGACCCGCGAAGGCACCTTCTCCATCTACTGGAAGTCCCGGCACCACGTGTCGACGATCTACCACACGGCCATGCCGTACGCGATGTTCTTCAGCGGTGGTCAGGCGGTGCACTACTCGGCGGACTTCGCGGCCCGCGGCTACACCGGCGCGTCGCACGGCTGCGTGAACGTCCGGGACGAGGGAAAGATCGCCGCCCTCTTCGACCAGGTGCGCAACGGCGACAAGGTCGTCATCTACTGGTGAGCGGAGGCGAGGAAAGGGGGCGCGGGCGGGACCGGGGGAACGTGTCCCGCCCGCGCCAGGTGCGCTGAGCCGAAGGTACGGGGGGAACCCCGGCTCTGTGCGCTGCCGATGACCAGTCGGCTCACTCTGTACTGCGTCGACGGGCCGAAAAGTGTCACACCCGGTGCCGGCGGGGCGGCCGGAACGGCTCAGCCGTTGGCCGAGACGGCCGGAGCCGTGGCCGCCGGGGAGGTGACACCGGTCGGGGACGCCGAGGCCGACGGGGTCGGGGTACCGGGCCCGAACCAGAGCGACTGGAGCGCCTCCGCACTGTCGTCGGCCCGGTCCGCCGCGTCTGCGTCGGCACCGTTCTGCTCGTCGGCACCGTTCTGCTCGTCGGCGCCGCTCCCCTGCTCCTGGTCGCCCTCGTCACCGGCCTTGTCGAACATCCGCTGACAGAACCGGTCCAGGTTGGCGGCGCCGTCGGCCAGCTTTTCGAGGCGGCGCCTGCGGGCGTCGTCGAGCTTGCCGTCGCGGTAGTCGCGGCACGCCTTGACGGTCCGGGCGAACCAGACACCCGACGTGTCGTCCTGGCCGCCGCCGGGCGTGCCCTTGCTGTCGGTCGCGTCCGGGGAACGGGGGCCGGCGCTCACGCCGTTCCGGGCTCCGCTCCCGTCCGGCGTTCCGACCGGGCCGGGCGTGCCGTCCCGTTCGTCCTCGCCCTGGTGGGTTCCACCGGAAGATTCCGGGGACGGGTTCACGTCCGGCGATCCCGACGGCGGGGCGGTCGCCCTGCCGGACGCGCCCCCGGAGCCCCGTTCCTCCGGAAACGCGGACGCCGATACCGAGGAGGCCGGCAGCGGGTTGGCGTGTTTGCCGAACGGACCGGGAAGCACGCCCGCACCTGCCGCGACGGCCACCCCGCCGAGAGCGCAGCCGGCGAGGGAGGCGGCAAGACCGAAACGGACGGGACGGCTCCAGCGCGGCGCACGCGTGCGGCCGCCCCGGGAGGCCGAAGGACCGATGCGTACCGTTCCCAGCGTCTTTGGCCCGCTGCCCTTCGCGGCGTGTCCCGCCGACCGCACGTCCGCCGATGCCGTCGCCCGCTTCCCTGCGCGCGCGGTGCGCGGGACCGTCCGGAACGCGGCCAGCGCGGCGGCCTCGCCCGGCAGTTCACCGGTGGCCGGGCGGGCAATGCGGGCAGCCGCGCCCAACGCGGCCGCGAGCCGTTCGGCGTCGGCGCGCGCATGGCCCTCGCCGGGATCGACCGGTTCGCCGCGGAGCAGTCGCTCCGCCGCGTCCCTGTCAAGCCATGCGTCCTGCTCGTCGGCCATCACATGTTCCTCTGCGTCCACGGACGCGAATCCGTCACACCGGCGGACGTCGCCAGACCGGTCCGGGAAAGGCGCTGCGCGGGTACGGCGCCGAGTTCCGCCGCATGACCTGCCGCGCTCCCGTGCGGCAGAAATCCCTGCGACGCGCCCTCCTCGCCGCCGTCGTCACTGTCCGCGCGGAGCAGCTCCGCCAGCCGTTTCAGTCCGCGGTGCGCGGCGGTACGTACCGCTCCCGGCCGCTTGCCCAGCGTCTGGGCCGCGCTCTTCGCATCCAGGCCGACCACCACGCGCAGCACGACGGCCTCCGCCTGATCCTGCGGCAGTTGGGCGATGAGGGACATGGTACGGCCGGTGGCCAGGGCCTCGATCGCCTCGTCGGCGGTGTCGGACTCGGCCGGTTTCTCCGACAGTTCGGTCTCGTCGCCGCCGATCGCGGGGCGCCTGCCGCGCATTCGCAGATGGTCGAGAGCCCGGTTACGGGCAATCCGCGCCGCCCAGCCGCGGAACCGGTCGGCGTCTCCGCTGAACCGGTCGAGGTCGCGCGCTATCTGCAGCCAGGACTCGGACGCCACGTCCTCGGCGTCCGGCTCCCCCACCAGCGTTCGTATGTAGCCCAGCAGCCGCGGCTGCACAGCGCGGTACACAGAACGGAAGGCGTCCTCGTCCCCGTCCTGTGCCGCGAGCACCGCGGCGGTCAGCTCCGCGTCGTCCCCCAGCACTCCCTCAACCCGCCCTGCTGTCCTGAATCGCAGCTGGTCACCACTGCCGCGCCACCCTGCGCGACTCAGCACGCTACGTCCTTCGCAGGGGCCGCGTCCATGACTTGTACAACCCGCAACGTTCTCGGACACAGTGAGGTGTGACAGAAAACGCACTCTCGGCGCTGAGAGGAGTACGGGGTCGTCCTGCGGCCCCGCGGAAGACGACCGGGGCCTCTCCTGTGGGGGGTGGCGGCCCCGGTCGTCCCTCCGGCCGCACCGCTCCGACCAGGCCATACACCGAGGCGCAGGGCTTCTGCGTGACCAACCGCGGCAAACCGTGACCAACGCATCCGGGCATTCCTGCGTCCAGGTCGTTGGTTACCTGCTGCGTACTCGCCTCCGAGTACCGGCAGATCTTGTCTGTGACTGCTCGTCAGGTCGCCTTGCGCCATCGATCAACGCTGCTGCCGAGTGGTGCGACGCTTCAAGAACCCGGGTTCCATTTCATCCGGCGGCACCAATCGTGCGGCTTGGAGGGGGTCTACTCTCCGTTTCGGCGATCGGCCCCGACCGGGGCCGCCCGGAAAGGCCACGATGTTCGAGGAGCTCCACCATCGCGCTGTCGTCGCCGACGCTCACAACGATCTGTTGTGTGCGGTCGCCGCCCGGCCCCCGAAGCGCTGGGGCTCCTTCTTCAGGGAGCGCTGGCTTCCTCAACTGCGCGCGGGCGGAATCGACTTGCAGGTACTGCCCGTGTTCATCGACGCGCCGTACCAGCCCGAGGGCGCACTGCGGCAGACCCTGCGGATGATCGAGTGCGCCCACGTCCTGGCCCGGGCCCCGGCGTAATGAGCGAGCACCAACTCCCGTACGGCGGAGGGGTCCAGGCCCTCGAAGACGACGGAGGAGGCAAGTTCGGCCTGGGCCTGCTGCCACTGACGGACCTCAGGCGTCTCCTCCTCCAGCCAGCGGTACGGGTCCGGCACCCGGACCCCGGCGACATCCGCGACGACCTCGACGGTCCGGGTGGGCGGATACTTCATCGGTACTCCTGAAACTCGGCACGGAGCCGTTCGAAGGCCCCGGGGATCAAGGTGGCGTGGTCGAGGTGGATCAGTGCGTCGTACTCCGCACCGGGGTCGCCCGGCCCGGTCGGCTCCCGCTCCTCCAGCAGGACGTCCCAGTCGAAGGGCCGGGGTGAACGCTCCACGAAGCGGATCGCAGGACCCGAGCCGCATGTCATTCCGATGACGGCCAACTCGGAGCCCAGCGCCTCGTGCAGCAGGCCGCCCATCATCGGGCGCCCCTCGAACGGCGTCCGTCGCACATGTGCGTTGTGCGCGCTGACGACGATGCGCTCCTCCCGCTCCAGGACCCACCGCACGGTCTCCGCCATGAAGACATCCCGCGGGTAGGGGCTGCCGGCCGGCACCGGTTCCAGTTCCGCGAGGAACGCCGCGACGGAGGCCGCGGCCCTGCGTACCACCGCGTCCGCGACCCCGGCGGACCGCGCGACCAACGCGCGCAGACCCGTGCGGAGCCGATTCCGTTCGGGAGGCGACAGCGCCGCGAACCGGACCGCCGCCTCGGTCCGGCCGCCCAGTTCGCTCAGGCCGAGCAGCTCGCCCAGGTCCCAGCCCGGCATCCGGTCGGCGACCGCCCGGACCGCCGGTCCCGGCGAGGTGGAGGAGCCCGGCAGGTCCATTCCGTAAAAACCGGTCCCACAGGAGCGCATCCACTCCAACTGCCGGTGCATCGGCGCGCATTCACCGAACCGGTACGTGATGCCTTCCCTGGCGATGTCCGCCACCTCGCCCGGGCTGCCGCGGAGCCAGGCGTCGACGCCCAGCCCCTCGGCGAACCCGGACTCCATGACGAAGGCGGTGAACCCGTGGCGCTCCACCAGGTACCGCAGGATCCGGTCCTTGAGCTCGTAGAACTCGGTGATGTTGTGCGCGTCCTCGCCGAGCGCGACCACCCGGACGTCGCGGGGCAGCTCGGTGATCAGTTGTGGAAGAACCATTGTTCCGGCGTGTAGAGGCTGCTGAGCAGCGCCTGGAAGGAGGAGCTCGGTCCGGACAGTGTCTTCTTCCAGACCACCAGGGTGTCGGGGGTGGGGAGGAAGAGCACGGGCAGGTCCTTGCTGACCGCGGTGACCTCGGCGGAGAGCGCCTTGGAGTCCGCGCCGAAGGTCGAGGCGTTGATCAGCCTGTCGGCCTCGGGGTCGGTGTAGGAGCCCAGGTTGAAGCTGCCGCCCGTGTTGAACACCGTGTTGCTGGTCGGGTATCCGGCTGCCTGGTAGAGCGCGCCCTCGTCCTGCATCGCCCACTCGTTGGACTTGGCCGGGGCGAAGGAGTTGCCGTAGTTGGCGTACATGTAGTTGAGGGACTTGGTGACCAGGTCGACCCGGATGCCGAGCTTCTTGGCCGCCGATGCGAAGGCGATGTCGCGGGCGCCGACGTACTTGGGGGTGTCGGCCGAGGCGAGAGTGAACTTGATCGTCTGCCCCTGCTTGATCCCTGAGCCGCAGAGGGCGGGCTTCTCACAGGTGGTGCTGCCGCCGGGGACGACCTTCCAGCCGTGGTCGGTGAGCAGCTTGCGGGCCGCGTCCTCGTCGTAGGGGTACGGTGCGGTGCTGCCGAAGGACGCCGGGTAGGGGGAGTCCACTCCGCCCGTGGTGTAGTTCTCCGAACCGGCGCCGCCGTAGATGCCGCGGCTGGCGATATAGCCCTTCTGGTCGATCAGCCGCTGGAGCGCCTGGCGGACGTAGGGCTGGGCGATCACCTTGTCGAAGTTGTTGACGGTGTTCTTGAAGTTGATCGTCAGCGAGTCGAAGCGGGCCGGTGCCGGGGCGCCGTAGACGTTGTACCCCTTGGCCTTCAGGGCGGCGGCCTGCGAGATGAAGCCGGAGTCCAGGGTTCCGACGGTGAGGTTGCCGGCCTTCATCTGGTTGAGCACCGCCGAGGCGGAGGTGAACGCCTTGAAGTCGACCTGGTCGAGCCGCTTCTCACCCGGCCCGCTGTAGGCCTTGTTCGCGGCCAGGGAGTAGGAGCCGGTCGTCGGGTCGAAGGACTTCAGCCGGTACGGCCCGTTGACGACCTGCCAGAGCGGGTTGGCCGCGAAGGACTTCTGGTCGGCCGACTCCTTGGTGAGGTAGCGGTAGATCGCCTTGGCGTTCTTGGGCCGGGTGAAGTCCAGGTGCGGGCCGTCGGTGCGGGCGATGTTCCACTCGGCCGACGGCATGATGTACAGCAGGGAGAGTACGGAGAGCAGGTAGGACGGGTTGTAGGCGGTGCCCAGGGTGAGCGTCAGGGTGTCCGCCGCTGTCGCCTTGGCACTGACGCCGTCCGGGAACTGCCCCGGCGTGTAGAAGCTTTAGTTAGCCGGGGACTCGGCCAGCCCGGCCTTGAGCAGATCGAGGGAGAAGACGACGTCGGCGGCCGTGACGGGTCTGCCGGTGGACCACTTGTACTCCTTCATCTTGATCGTCACGGTCTTGCGGTCCTTGCTGTAGACCGGCGGATCGGCCAGGCTCGACGCGGTGTCGACGATCTGGTCGCCCTCGCCGCTCGGCCGGTAGAGCGAGCGCCACAGCTGGCCGCGGGCGATCACCGTGCCGCTCGACGAGGCCGGCGGGTAGGGGTAGATGTAGTTCGGGCTGAGCCCCGGAGTCAGTGCAACGACGGCCGTGCCGCCGTTCTTGGGTACGCCGGTCTGCTTCGGGGGCGTCCTGGCGATGTCCTGGGCCGTGCCGCCGTCTCCGCTGCACCCCGCCAGGGTGAGCAGGGCGACGAGCACGATCGAGATACGTCCACGCATGGTGCTGTCTCCCTCAGTTCTGACTCGTAGGTGAAGTTGGCCGCCCGATGGCGTCCCTGAGCGCGTCCGCGAGCAGGTTCAGGGCGAGGACCGTGAGGACGATGCAGGCGCCCACGGGATAGACCAGCCATGAGTAGCCGGCCGAGAGATAGCTGGCCCCGTCGGCGAGTTGGCTGCCCCAGTCCGCTGTGGGGTAGGTCATCCCGAAGCCCAGGAAGCCCAGCGCGGAGACGACGATGATCGCGTCGGCCACCTGGAACGTGGCGTTGATGATGATCACGCCGAGGGCGTTGGGGATCAGGTGGGTGAAGATGATCCGCCGCCGTGAAGCGCCCATGACCTTCGCCGACAGGACGAACTCCCTTACGCGCAGCGCCAGTACCTCGCCGCGGATCAGCCGGGCCGAGAGGAGCCAGGAGAAGCCCCCGATGACGAGGCTGAGGGAGACCGCGTTGGCTGCGTACCGTGCCGAGAGGATCAGCACGACGAACAGGAACGGGATCGACAGCATCACATCGACCAGGCGCATCAGAAATCCGTCGACCACGCCTCCGGCGAGCCCGGCGACCGCACCGTAGACCGTGCCGATCGTGGTCGAGAAGAGCGCGGCCAGCAGGCCGATCTCCAGCGACAGCCGGCCCCCGGTCATCAGCCGGCCGAGTACGTCGAAGCCGTTGGTGTCGGTGCCGAGCAGATGGCCGTTACCTGGCGGCAGGGCCGCGTTGACCAGGTCCACATCGGTCTGGTTGGTCGGATGGATCAGTGGGCCGAGGAAGCAGAACCCGGCGATGAACACCAGGAGCAGGCCACCGGCGAGCGCGAGCGGATGCCGCCTCATTTTCTCAACTCGATTCGGCGGTCGGCGGCTGCGACCAGGAGGTCGGCGATGAAGCTGCCGGCCACGGTCAGGAAACCGCCGATGAGCGTGTAGGCGAGGAGAAGGGGATAGTCCTCGCGTTGCAGGCTGTTCAGGAAGAGCAGGCCGAGGCCCGGGTAGTTGAAGAGCGACTCCACGATGAGGTTCCCGGCGAGCAGGGTGGGGACCAGCGTGCCGACCAGCGTGATCAACGGCAGGCTGGCGTTGCGGAGCAGATGGCGGAGCAGGACCAGGCGTTCCGGCAGGCCTTTGGCCCGCGCGACCCGGATGTAGTCCTGGCCGAGCTGATCCAGCGCCGAGGAGCGCTGATACTGCGCGAAAATGGTGACGCTTCCGCAGGCCAGGGTGATGACGGGCAGTGCCATGGCCCGTGGATCGGTGAAGACCACCCAGGGTGAATGCGACTGGGACGCCTCGGCCGGGAAGATCTGCAGCGTCTGGCTGAACACCGCGATCAGCACCAGGCCGAGCAGGAACGACGGCATGGCGTAAAGGACGTACGAAGAGGCCGTGGCCGCCCGGTCGGCGATGCTGTTGCGTCGTACCGCCTGGAGGATGCCGAGCGGAACCGCGACGATCAGTGCGAGGACCAGACCGGCGAGGGACAGCATCGCGCTGCGGCCGGAGTTCTGGGCGAGCAGGGTGGAGACGTTCTCGTTCAGCGTGTAGGAGCGGCCCAGATCGCCGTGGAGCAGCTGGCCCAGATAGCTCAGGTACTGCGCGATCAGCGAGCGGTCGAAGCCGTGGTCGTGGTTGAAGGCCGCCACCGCCTGGGGCGAGGCCCGCTGGCCGAGCACGATCCGGCCCGGACTGGCGGAGACCAGGTGCAGCAGCAGGAACACGACCACCGATATCCCGAGCAGGACGAGAACCGAGACCACCAGGCGGTGGAGCAGATATCTAGCCATTGCGGTTCCCTTGCAGCGGGTAGTGGCAGGCCACCAGTTGGGCGCCGGCGCTCTGGGTACGGGTGAGCGGTGTGAGTGGCGGTTCGACCTGGGCGCACTTGTCCGTACTCAGCGCACAGCGGGTGCGGAAGCGGCAGCCGCTGGGCGGATCGACGGGGCTGGGCGGTTCGCCGCGCACGCCCGCCCCGGCGCGTTCGCCCTCGGGGACGGCTGCCAGCAAGCCCGCCGTGTAGGGATGGGCGGGGGCGCCGTGCACCTCGTCGGTCGTACCGGTCTCGACGAGCTTGCCGAGGTACATGACACCGACGCGGTCGGCGAGATAGCGCACGACCGCGAGATCGTGCGAGATGACCACACTGCTGAGGCCGCGCTCCAGCTGGATCCGGCGCATGAGGTTGAGGATCTGGGAGCGGATGGAGACATCCAGGGCGCTGACCGGTTCGTCGGCGATCAGGACCTGCGGTTCCAGGGCGAGGGCGCGTGCCAGGCCGACGCGCTGACGCTGGCCGCCGCAGAGTTCGTAGGGGTATCGGTCGAGTACGCCCTCAGGGAGACCGACGTCGTCGAGGAGCCGCCGCACCCGCTCCGGCCGGTCACCAACACCCTGGATGACCAGGGGTTCGCGAAGGATGCGGCCGACGCGCATCCTCGGGTCGAGGGCCGCACTGGAGTCCTGGAACATCATCTGTACGGCCTTGCGCGGCCGGACGAGCCGATCCCCTTCGAAGAGGACCTCGCCGCTGTCGGGGCGGTCCAGGCCGACGAGCAGACGGCCCAGGCTCGACTTTCCGCAGCCGGACTCGCCGACCAGGCCGAAGGTCTCTCCGGCCGCCACCTCGAAGCTCACACCGGAGACCGCCTTGACGGTGCGGCGGCCCGCAGGGTGCTCGCGGACCAGGTCGACAACGCGCAGGAGCGTCTCGCCGCTCTCCTTGCTCTCCTTGCTTTCCGTTCCCTCCTTCGACGGGAACCGTCCCCGCGTGCTGCCTTCTGCCGGGCCGGTGACCGGGTGCCAGCAGGCGTAGGAGTCGACGAATGGCGGCTGCTCCTCGCGACACCGGTCCGTGGCCGCGTCGCAGCGCGGCGCGAACGGGCAGCCGGGCTCCGGCTTGGCCAGGTCGGGCGGCGAACCCGGGATGCTGAACAGCTCCTCGCCCTTGTCCTGGCCCAGGGTGGGGATCGAGGACAGCAGAGCCTGGGTGTACCGGTGCCGGGTTTTGCCGAAGATGTCCGCCGTGGGTGCGGACTCGGCCACGCGACCGCCGTACATCACCCCGACCCGGTCGGCCCGCTGGGCGATCACCCCCATGTCGTGGGTGATCAGGATCATCGACATGCCACGCTGGGACCGCAGGTCGTCGAGGAGATCGAGGATCTCGGCCTGGACCGTCACATCGAGGGCCGTGGTGGGTTCGTCCGCGATGACGATCTCGGGCTCGCAGACCAGCGCCATGGCGATCATCACGCGCTGGCGCTGGCCGCCGGAGAACTGGTGCGGGTAGCCGTCCCGGTGAACACCGACCCGGGCGAGCATCTCCAGGGCGCGTTCACGGGCAGCGCGCCTGGACTCCTTGCGATGCAGGCGGACGGGTTCGGCCACCTGCTCGACTATCTTCTTGGTCGGGTTCAGCGAGGTCAGTGAGTCCTGGAAGATCATGGCGATCTCGTTGCCGCGGTACCGCCTCGGCTCCATCGCGAGCAGATCCCGGCCGGCGAAATCGATCGACCCGCCGGTCACCCGGCCACCGGAGGGAAGCATTCCCATGATCGCGAGACCGGTCATCGACTTGCCGGAACCGGTCTCTCCGACGATCCCCAGGGTCTCGCCGCGTTCCAGCTCAAGGCTGACGTTCGCGACGGGCCTGACGACACGGTCGCCACGCCGGATCTCGACCGACAGGTCCCGGAGCGTCAAACTCTTGCGCACATCCATTCGCCGATATTGAGGGCCGCGGCGCATGTGATGTTCGTCCGGGACGGCGAGTGTTCAGCCCTGGGTTCGTCGGGACGAACGAACGTCGGCGCGGCCCGTGTGCAGGTAGCGCGCACGCCCTTCGCCGTCGTCTCCCAGGAACGCCACCGGTCCATGGCCGGGCTCGACGGGGAGGAGGGAATCGCCACGCCAGGCGACCAGCTCCGTCCGGTAGCTCTCGTCGCCGAGCTCCGCCGTGACACCGAGGGGAACATGGTCGAGCCAGAGCCTGCCCTGCTCGTCCTCACCCACCCTGGTCTCGCCCGTACTCGACAGATAAGTGCCCACGCAGCGCCGCGCGTTCAGGCGGACCGCCGGATCCGGAACCGGCTCCCCGGGCAGCTCCAGGACCCGGCCGAGGATCTCCTCCCTCAGCGGCTTGGGATCACCGCCGTTGGTGAAGACCGCCACTGCCAGGTCACGGCCGGGAACGACGCGCAGGACCGCAGACTGTCCGATGGTGTTGCCGTCATGGCCGAAGACCAGGCCACCCGGCAGATCGTAGAGCTCCCAGCCCAGACCCCAGGCCGTGCCCCAGCCGATGTCCGGCAGCGCGACCTGCGGCTGCAGCATGGCGCGGAGACCGTCGTCCGCGAGGTGGATCCGGGCGAAGGCCAGCAGATCGCGAGGGGTCATCGCGAGCATCGACCCCGCCGGGGCGTTCGAGCGGGCCATCGCCCAGACCGCGGACGGTTTCCCGCCGAGATGGCCCACCGCCGCACGGTGGACGATCGCTTCGTACGGGTCGTTCGCCGCGTGCGTCATGCCCAGCGGCGTGAACAGATGATCCCGCATGCACGCGTCGAAGGGCTTGCCCCGCACAAGCTCGACGATGCGTCCCAGCACGCAGTAGCCCGCGTTGTTGTACGAGAACATCGCCCCGGGCTCGAAGATCTGCGGCACCTCCGCCAGGAGGTCCACGTACGCGGCCAGACAGTCGTCGCCCTTGCCGGTGTCGGTGAAGACATCACCTTCGAAACCGGAGGTGTGGCACAGCAGTTGGCGTACGGTCGCCTCCCGGAACCCGGGAAGGTAGGTCCGGACCGGCGCGTCGAGAGCCACTCTGCCTTCGCCGACCAGCTGCATCACCAGCGTAGCGGTGAGCACTTTGGTGATCGACCCGATCTGGAACACCGAGTCGACCGTCGCCTCCACCCCCGTCGCAGTGCTCAGCACCCCGGCCGCCGCTTCGACCACCTCCGTGCCGGCGCCGACGGCCACGGCAGCCCCCGGCACACCATGTTCGGCCAATAGCTGCGGCAGCCGCTCCCGCAGCCAACCCCCGATGTCATGCAGTTCGCTCATTCGCCCGACCGTAGACGGCGGGAGCCGCTCCTGGTTCGTCCACGGCGACCATCGCTCTCATCTCATTTCGTGGATACGACCAGGCCCGGCACCATCAGTGGCCGTACCCCCGGCCATTGGACGCGTGACCAACGCATGACCAACAGCGGCCAGGAACAGTCAGAAACACCTGGAGAGGGGCTGGCCCAGGCGGAAAGCGAGAATCTCCACTCGGACAACAAAGTGCCTGGCCAGAGACGCATCATGGCTCCATCGGCCAGGGGTGGCGGCCCCGGTCGTCCTCGTTCTTCCGGGGAATCCCCCGGGGCTGCCCGGTGTGCGCCACCCGCTCAGTGTCCGAAGAACGCCCGGTAGCCGGGGCTCTGTTCGGCCGGTGAGGGGCGGCTCCTCCGCTGGTGCGCCGGACTGCGGGTGTCCTTCGCCCGGGCTTCCCGGCGGCTGCACCATTCCCCTCCGGGGTGGGGCGCATGGGTGAACGCCTCGCGAATCCAAGGCTCGCCGCACACAGTCCAGGCTGTCGCGAACCGTCGCACACCGGACGGGCCTGCCGTGTCCTCGATCGCCGGGCGTGCTTGCGATCAAACCCGCCGGCGACCGGAGGACACCTTCACCGTCCGGCGATGCGATGGAGGACAGAACGGTTACCGGACGGGCCCGGTCACTCCCCGCCCGGTCCGCGCCCCCGCGCCCTCCGCGCCGTCGCCGCGCGCAGCACTCGTTGTCCCTCCGTCGACGCGTCCCGCACCTGGCGCAGGCCCGCAGCCCCCGTACCGGAATCCGCAAGCATCTCCAGGATGCGGATCTGGCGGCGTACTTCCCCGGCCACCAGCGGTCCCGCCCCCGCCGGATCGCCTTCGCGGCAGCGCCTCAGCAGATCCGCCCTGGCACCGGGCGTCGCGTCCTGCCCGAGGTGGACCTCCAGGGCCAGCAGCGAGCACGCGTCCGCCCACTCCCGGACCCCTGGAGCAGCCCGGTCCGCGGGCGCGTGGGCGAGCAGCTGCCGTATCTGCGTCTGCGTCTCCGCTTCCTCCGCACCGTCCAGCGCCTGGCGCGCCTCCGCCAGGCGGTCCGGCCACGCCTCGCCGTCCGCGCAACCGGCCCACAGCGGACGCAGCGGATCCGGGTCGGAGCCCTCGGCGGGCTGTGGCAGGCAGCGGTCGAGGCAGGCGACCGCGCTCGCGGCGAGCCCCCGTTCGTCGGCGGCGGCGATCAGTTCCAGCAGGCTCATCGGCTTCTCCCCGTCGGCCTGTCCCCGTACGGGTCCGCACGGGGACGCGGCGCTTCCTCTTACCGCTTACCGCTTACAGCGCCAGATGGCTCAAAAGCGTCACGGCGACAGTCCGGAAAACGCCCCCCACGGCGTCAGGCGGAAGCGGCGACCGGTCCCGAGTGGGCCACGACGTACTGCATCTGCGTCACCCCGCGGACCACGGAGACGATCAACCACGCGGCCACCATGTCGAGGACGTCGTAGGCGATCATGAATGCGATGGCCTCGGTGAACCCGGGCGTCCCCATGAGGTCCGAGGACGGCTCCGCCGCGACGAACGTCAGCAGACTGCTCACCAGCCAGCACGCCCACCAGACATTGATGGCCCACAGCCGCGGACGGGGTGCCTCCCCGCCCGGTCCGGCCGGGGTGGACGCCCGCCAGATGTCGACGACGATGCGCCGCGGGTACCAGAGGTTCGCAAGGGGAACGACCCAGCCCCAGAAGACCCAGAGGCGGCTGTGGTGGTGCCCGTCCGGCCGGAAGACCTCCGCGTTCACCCGGACCCGCCGGAGCCAGACCAGGAAGGTGATCCCGGCGGCCAGAAAGGTCAGCCCCTGGGACGACGTCAGCGCGGAGTAGAAGGTGTCGAAGCGCCCGTCGCTCCCGTGCCCCGCCGCGCCGGAGCCGTGCAGACCGTAACCGTAGACGGCCAGCAGCAGACTTCCGAGGTCGGTCAGCACGCACAGCGCGATCAGGAAGACCACGGCGTACGAGAGTCCCACCGGCGATCGCAGCCGCTCCGACGGCAGGGGCGGCATGGGCGGCATGGGCGGCATGGGCGGTATGGACGACATGCGGATCCCCCGGGGTCTGCGTATGTCCCCGCTGGGCACACGGCAAGCGGAGCCTAGAGGATCCCCCCGCCACCCGCTCAGCCCATCCGGTCGATCTCTCCGGCGAGCGCCTGGAACTGACCCCAGCTCAGCGTCGGCCTCCTCGGATCCCAGAGTTTCTGGGCCGTGGCCCGCAGCGGCATCCGGATCCCTGCCGCCACCTGCGCCGGGGTCTGCGCCTGCGGCAGGTCGCCCCAGACCGCGAACCGGCCGCCCAGGATCTGCTTCGAGTAGCGGGCCGGTACCGGCTGCGTGCCGCGCAGGACGAACGGGGTCCACTGATCGTAGATCCGCTTCCCGGTCGGGTAGACGAACGCATTGGGCTGGCCGAGCACGTAATAGAGGAACTCGTCGTTGAGGTTCACCACGCGCCGGCCCTCGTTCAGATACTCCTCCGGCGGCCGGGCACCGTACTCCCTGCCCGTCCAGTACTCGACCTCGATGTTCTTGTCGGCCTGGACGGTTCCGCCGCGGAAGAAGCCGTCGTTCCAGGCCTTGGGATGCTGCCCGTGCGGGCGCACCATCGCCGCGCGGTCGTTGAGCCAGCCGGTGGCAAGGTCCTTGATTCCGGCCGCCGGTCCGTACTTCTGCTGGGCGGCGCGCTGGAGCTGCGGGTACGAGGCAGCCGGGTCCTTCACCATCAGCGCGCGGTACTCGTCCCCGCCCAGGTGCCAGTACGCACCGCCGAAGAGCTCAGCGAACTCGCCGATCAGTTCGTCGATGAGTTTCGCCGCGCCCGGATTGGAGATGTCGAGCGATCCGATCGAGCGCACGCCCGCCGTGTTGCGCAGCTGGAGGTCCGGATGGGCGCGCAGGACGGCGCCCAGATGGCCCGGTGAGTCG
The DNA here is from genome assembly GCF_053599875.1 of Streptomyces sp. NPDC005151. Lineage (NCBI taxonomy): Bacteria > Bacillati > Actinomycetota > Actinomycetes > Kitasatosporales > Streptomycetaceae > Streptomyces > Streptomyces sp. NPDC005151. The sequence goes on from NZ_JBSFYR010000036.1 coordinate 28,187, forward strand.
ATCTCGGGGACCACGTCGATGTGCAGCCGGCCCGCGAGGCCGAGGATCTGACGGACCTCCGCCTTGGTGAGGTGCTGGGGCGACACCACCTCGGGGTGGGTGTCGGACTGGATCCGGAACGCCTGGTCGTCGGAGAAGTGCAGGCCGAGCTGGTTGAGCTTGAGGTCGGCCATGTCGCGCAGCCGGTCCTCGATCCAGCCGACCGTGTAGTACTTGCGCGCGATGTCGAGGTTGAGTCCGCGCTGCGGCCGGTCGGGACGGTCGCGCACCTCGCCCTCGGGCATCATGCGGTCGGCGTGCAGCGACTGCTTCAGCGTGCGGGTTCCGTAGAAGACACCCGCCTGGTCGGGGCCGGTGATGACGACCCGCCGGTCGTGGGTCTTCAGGGTGTACGACTCGGGGGCCCCGCCACCGGGGGCTCCGAGGGCCAGCTCGACATCGCCCGCACGGGCCGGGACGGCGCCCCGGTAACGGATCTTCAGCTCCTTGGCGAGCAGCTGCGCCTCGTCCGCGAGCGGTCCGCTGCCCCCGGCGATCACGACGCTGCTGGTCGGGCCCGGCCGCCAGCCGGGGCCGCGGGCGGCGATGTGCTCGCGTACGGCGGGGATGGTCCGGGGCGCCGTGGAGAGCGGATAACTGCGGGTCGGCGAGGGGGTGAGGGAGGCGTGCGAGGAGACGCCGGCCACGGACGCCTCCCCCGGGCGTCCGGTGTCCGCACCTTCCGGCCAGACGACGACGGTGATCGTCACGGCGGCTGCCGCGACCAGGGCCGCACCGGCCGCGAGGGCTCCGCGTGAGGGCGACATCGGTCAGAAACCTCCGGCTGTTGGGGGCAAAAGGAAAGAAATAAGGAGATAGCCGGGCATTCTCCTCGATGAATCGTCCATCAGACGCTCCGAAACTCTCCCTTCCGGGTGAAATTCGTGCATCCGTCGCACGACCGTTGCCTGGCCCCGATAGCGTTGGGGCACATTCGTCTCTCCCTTCACCCTGTGTCTCCCTGGTTTCCGATCCCCCTCACCGCACCAGGCTCACAGAGATGCCGACGTTTCGAGGAGTCCCACGCTGTCCAGGCCCAGCGAGTCCCACGCCGGCCTCCCGGAACCACCGCAGCAGCGGGTCGGCCCGCCCGCGCTCCCCGCCCAGAACTGCGGCCCGGCCCCGGCCTGCGTCAGTGCCCGCCCCCTCGGCCTCGACCGGTTCAACACCGCACCCACCACCGACGCCGAAGCCGCGCTGCTCGGCTGCTGCGGCAGTGCCCGCTGGGCGCAGCGGCTGGCCGCTCACCGCCCGTACCCCGACCTGGACGCCCTCCTCGCCGCCGCAGACGAGGCGGGGTACGACATGGCGCCCGCGGATCTCGCCGAGGCGCTCGCCGCCGAGGTCTCCCCGGGGCTGCACCACGCCGCACCGCACTCCGCGCATCTCGCGCTGAGCGCCGCGCATGCCGCGTACGAGAGCCGCTTCGGCCATGTCTTCGTGATCTGCCTCGACGCCTTCCGCCCCGCCGAGCACCCTGACCAGGTGCTGGCCGGCATCCGGGCCAGGCTGGGCCACGACCCCGACGAGGAGCGGGTGGTCACGGCGGACGAGATGCGCCGGCTCGCCCGGGGCCGCATCATCGAGCTGGTGACGGGCGCCGGGCCGGCATGATCCGGACGAGAGGCCCTAGCCCGTCCGTGCCTGTTTCATTGCCACTTTGATCACACCAGAGGCCCCGGCGCGAGCGAACCGACAAACCGTCGCTACGATGGCCGGGGCCGGTGGACCGTACCCGGCCGGGTCAGACCGACAGTCAAGCCGGCCGACCCCAATCCCCGCTCCCGGAGGGTTCTTCCGTGCCGGCTGGAACGCTGTACCGCGGCCGGGAAGGCATGTGGTCGTGGGTGGCTCATCGAGTCACCGGTGTCCTCATTTTCTTCTTCCTGTTCGTACACGTCCTGGACACCGCTCTCGTCCGTGTCTCCCCCGAGGCCTACGACAACGTCGTGGCCACGTACAAGACCTGGCCTGTCGCGCTCCTCGAATACGGCCTGGTGGCCGCGATTCTCTTCCACGCGCTGAACGGTCTCCGTATCGTCGCCGTGGACTTCTGGGCCAAGGGCCCGCGCTACCAGAAGCAAATGCTCTGGTCCGCCGTGGGCATCTGGATCGTGCTGATGGTCGGGGCCCTGTACCCCGTCCTCGGCCACGCCGTACGCGCAGTCTTCGGGAGCTGAGGCCAATGTCCACCGAGTCCTCCGCGATCGGCGCCGTCGAAGGCGTCAGCCTCTACGACGTCGACCACCCGGCCCCGGTCATCGAGCCCCCGCGCAAGCGGACGGGCAAGACCCCCAAGGGTTCGCGCACCAACTTCGAGATGTACGCCTGGCTCTTCATGCGCCTGTCGGGCATCGTGCTCGTCGTCCTGGTCATCGGCCACCTGCTGATCCAGCTCGTGCTGGACGGCGGTGTCTCCAAGATCGGCTTCGCCTTTGTGGCGGGCCGCTGGGCCTCGCCGTTCTGGCAGGTCTGGGACCTGGCGATGCTGTGGCTGGCCATGCTGCACGGCGCCAACGGCCTCCGTACGGTCATCAACGACTACGCCGAACGGGACAACACCCGCTTCTGGCTGAAGATGCTGCTGTACACCGCCACGGTGTTCACCGTCCTGCTGGGCACGCTGGTGATCTTCACCTTCGACCCGAACATCCGCTAGGCACCGGGCCAGAGGGACCAGAGGAAATCATGCAGATCCACAAGTACGACACCGTCATCGTCGGCGCAGGCGGCGCCGGCATGCGCGCGGCCATCGAGTCGACGAAGCGCAGCCGTACCGCCGTGCTCACGAAGCTGTACCCGACCCGCTCCCACACGGGCGCCGCGCAGGGCGGCATGGCCGCCGCGCTCGCCAACGTGGAAGAGGACAACTGGGAGTGGCACACCTTCGACACGATCAAGGGCGGCGACTACCTGGTCGACCAGGACGCCGCCGAGATCCTGGCGAAGGAGGCCATCGACTCCGTTCTCGACCTGGAGAAGATGGGCCTGCCGTTCAACCGCACGCCCGAGGGCAAGATCGACCAGCGTCGCTTCGGCGGCCACAGCCGTAACCACGGCGAGGCCCCGGTCCGCCGGTCCTGCTACGCCTCGGACCGCACCGGCCACATGATCCTCCAGACGCTGTACCAGAACTGCGTCAAGGAGGGTGTGGAGTTCTTCAACGAGTTCTACGTCCTGGACCTGCTGCTGCAGGAGGACCCCGAGACTGGGCTGAAGAAGTCCGCGGGCGTCGTCGCCTACGAGCTGGCCACCGGCGAGATCCACATCTTCCAGGCGAAGGCGATCATCTTCGCCTCCGGCGGCACCGGCAAGTTCTTCAAGGTGACGTCGAACGCCCACACCCTGACCGGTGACGGCCAGGCCGCCGCGTACCGCCGCGGTCTGCCGCTGGAGGACATGGAGTTCTTCCAGTTCCACCCGACGGGCATCTGGCGCATGGGCATCCTGCTGACGGAGGGCGCCCGTGGTGAGGGCGGCATCCTCCGTAACAAGGACGGCGAGCGCTTCATGGAGAAGTACGCGCCCGTCATGAAGGACCTCGCGTCCCGTGACGTCGTGTCCCGCTCCATCTACACGGAGATCCGTGAGGGCCGCGGCTGCGGTCCCGAGGGCGACCACGTCTTCCTCGACCTCACGCACCTGCCGCCGGAGCAGCTGGACGCGAAGCTCCCGGACATCACCGAGTTCGCGCGTACGTACCTCGGCATCGAGCCCTACACGGACCCGATCCCGATCCAGCCGACCGCGCACTACGCCATGGGCGGCATCCCGACCAACGTCCAGGGCGAGGTGCTGGCCGACAACACCACCGTCGTCCCGGGCCTGTACGCCGCCGGCGAGGTCGCGTGTGTCTCCGTGCACGGCGCCAACCGTCTGGGGACCAACTCGCTGCTCGACATCAACGTCTTCGGACGCCGGTCGGGCATCGCCGCCGCCGAGTACTCGGCGAAGAACGACTACGTCGAGCTTCCCGAGAACCCGGCACAGCTGGTCATCGACCAGGTCGAGCGGCTGCGCAACTCGACGGGCACCGAGCGTGTCGCGACGCTCCGTCTGGAGCTGCAGGAGTGCATGGACGCCAATGTGATGGTGTTCCGTACCGAGCAGACCATCAAGACGGCCGTCGACAAGATCGCCGAGCTGCGCGAGCGCTACCTGAACGTGTCCATCCAGGACAAGGGCAAGCGGTTCAACACGGACCTCCTGGAGGCCATCGAGCTGGGCAACCTGCTCGACCTGGCCGAGGTCATGGCGACCTCCGCACTGGCCCGTAAGGAGTCCCGCGGCGGTCACTACCGCGAGGACTACCCGAACCGCGACGACGTCAACTTCATGCGCCACACCATGGCGTACCGCGAGGTCGCGGCCGACGGCACCGAGTCGATCCGGCTCGACTACAAGCCGGTCGTCCAGACCCGCTACCAGCCGATGGAGCGTAAGTACTGATGGCTACCCCGACTCTGGACAAGGTGGAGGCGGAGTCCGCCGTCTCCCCGTACATCACGGTCACTTTCCGGATCCGCCGCTTCAACCCCGAGGTCTCCGACGAGGCCACGTGGCAGGACTTCCAGATCGAGATCGACCCGAAGGAGCGTGTCCTCGACGCCCTTCACAAGATCAAGTGGGAAACCGACGGCACGCTGACGTTCCGCCGTTCCTGCGCCCACGGCATCTGCGGCTCCGACGCGATGCGGATCAACGGCAAGAACAGGCTCGCCTGCAAGACGCTGATCAAGGACATCAACCCGGAGAAGCCGATCCTGATCGAGGCCATAAAGGGCCTCACGGTCCTCAAGGACCTCGTGGTCGACATGGACCCGTTCTTCCAGGCTTACCGCGACGTCATGCCGTTCCTCATCACCAAGGGGAACGAGCCGACGCGTGAGCGTCTGCAGTCCGCCGAGGACCGCGAGCGGTTCGACGACACCACCAAGTGCATCCTGTGCGCCGCGTGCACCTCGTCGTGCCCGGTGTTCTGGAACGACGGCCAGTACTTCGGCCCGGCGGCGATCGTCAACGCGCACCGCTTCATCTTCGACTCGCGTGACGAGGGCGGCGAGCAGCGCCTGGAGATCCTCAACGACCGTGACGGCGTGTGGCGTTGCCGCACCACCTTCAACTGCACGGACGCGTGCCCGCGTGGCATCGAGGTCACCAAGGCGATCCAGGAAGTGAAGCGCGCGCTGATCACCCGTCGCTTCTGACCCTTCCGGTACGTCAGTTGCACAGGAGGCCCTGTTTTCCGCAGGAATGCTGCGGGAGGCGGGGCCTCCTGCTGCGCTGCGCAGGTCCGTTCGGTACGGTCATGCGGAGCCGGAGACCGGTTCACCGCCCGGGGCAGCAAGCGCGGGGCGCACAGGCCTGATCGAGAGCAGGCGGCCGCCCGGTGGGACGGGGCAGTCGCCTGTCTGCGCGGTCGGAGCCGGGACGAACTCCGGGCGGCACTAGCCGAGTACGCGGTCAGGGGGATCAAGGACGACACGGCGTAGGGCTGTTGCCTCCTCGGCTTCCGGAAGGCCCCGGTGGCGCTCTAGGGTCTTTCGGCTCCGCCGCAGTCCTCCGCGATGACCATGATGCGGCGCAGCATGTCGTTGAGCAGGATGCGTTCGTCCTTGCCGAGTACGCCGAGGAGCCGGTACTCCTCGTGGCCGAGGAAGTCCATCGCACCGAGCCAGGTCGAGCGGCCCTCCTCGGTGAGTTCCACGTCGACCCGTCGCCGGTCCGTGGTGGAGGGCGTACGGCGAATGAATCCGCGCCGTTCGAGCGCGTCCAGCCTGCCGGTGACGGAGGCGGGGGCGAGGTCGAGGTCGGCGGCGAGTTCGGAGGGGGCCGCCTTCCCGCCGCGTCCGGCGAGCTTGTGGAGCGTCTCGAACTCCTGGCGGTCCAGATCGAAGTCGACCAGGGACTGTTCACGCACCCGCCGCAGGTGGACGGAGAGCTTCTTCATACGCGTCACCGCGCCCTCGACATCGGGATCGAGGTCGGGAAGCACGGGCTTCCACCGCTCGACATGTCCGTCGGTCCAGTCGCGTGGCTCCATGAGGAAAGGGTACGTCCGGCGTACACATGCGCTTCGGCGTCAGATATTTCGTTGACGAATAATTCGGCGCCGAAATAGATTTCCTTGCATGTCGCACCCCTTGCGCACGCGCGCCTTCCGCCTGCTCTTCATCGGACGCACTCTCTCCCTCCTCGGCGACGCCGCCATCCCCGCCGCCCTTTCCGTCGCCGTCTACCTGGCCACCGGCTCGACCGCCGCCCTCGCCCTGGTGCTGGCGTGCGCGATGGTGCCCAAGCTGCTCCTGCTGCCGCTCGGCGGCGTCGTGGGCGACCGCTTCAACGCCCGCACGGTCGCGCTCACCACCGATCTCGTACGGTGCGCCACCCAGCTCTTCGTCGGCGTGGAGCTGCTCGGCGGTGAACCGCAGCTTTGGCAGATCGCGGTCGCCGAGGTGATCGGCGGCGCGGCCGGCGCCTTCGCCATGCCGACCGTGTCGCCGCTGATCCGCGGCACGGTGGAAGCCCCGGGGCTGCTGCGCGCCAACTCCCTGATGGCGGTCGCCACCAGCGCGACCCGGCTCGGCGGCCCGGCCGTCGCCGGAACGCTGATCCTCACCGCGGGCCCCGGCTGGGCGTTCGTGCTGGACGGTGCGAGCTTCGCGGTGAGCGCCGCACTCCTGTCCGCCGTCGAGGTCCGGCACGTGCCGATACCGCGCCGCTCGATGCTCGCCGACCTCAAGGAGGGCTGGGGCGAGGTCCGCGGCCGCGACTGGTACTGGACGAGCCTGATCGCCCACTCCGTGTGGAACGGTGCGGCGGCTGTCCTGATGACCCTGGGGCCGCCACTCGCCATCGAGGACATGGGCGGCAAGAGCACCTGGATCGCCCTGCTCCAGACCGGCGCGGTCGGCCTCCTCCTCGGCTCGCTGCTGGCCGGGCGCGCCCGCCCGCGCCGCCCGATTCTGGCCGCCAACCTGGGCCTCGCCACGTACGCACTCCCCCTCGGCCTCCTCGCGGCCGGCGCCCCCGCCCCGCTGGCCATCGCCGGGTACGGCATCGCGCTGGCGGGACTCGGCTTCCTCGGCCCGGTCTGGAACACCTCGGTCCAGTCCGCGGTACCCGCCCACGCGCTGGCCCGCGTGACCTCGTACGACTGGCTGCTCTCCCTCGGCGCGATGCCACTGGGCTACGCCCTGGCCCCGGTCGCCGCCACGGCCTGGGGTCCCGAAGTCCCGCTCGCCGTCGCCGCCGTGGCGGTCGGTGCAGCCTGTCTGGCGACGGCCGCGGTACCGGGCGTACGACGCTTCAGGGCCCCTGCGACCGCGGCCGGGGCGACCGGGGACAAGCACCCCGGAGTACCCGCTTGAACATGTTCAAATACAGGTCTACAGTCCATGACAACAGCTTTTGAACACGTTCAAGGGAGGGTGGGGCATGGACCTCACTGTCGTGGCGTACGTCATCTACCTGCTGATCAGCGTGGGGCTCACCATGTGGGTCGCCCGCACGCTGAGCCGTAACGGAAGGGTCTTCCTCGCCGACGTCCTGCACGGGAACGAGAAGCTCGCCGATGCCGTCAACCACCTTCTGGTGGTCGGCTTCTACCTGGTCAACCTGGGGTTCGTCGCCCTCTACCTGAAGAACGCCGACGGGGTCGCCGACGCCCGTGGACTCTTCGAGGCGCTCTCGGTGAAGGTCGGCGTCGTCCTGCTCGTCCTCGGAGTGATGCACCTCGGGAACGTCTACGTACTCAACAAGATCCGCCGCCGCGGGCTGATGGAGCGTGAGCAGACCCCGCCGGTACCGCCGCAGGGCTGGACGGGCCCCGCCGGCCAGGGCCCGTGGGCCGCACCCGCCACAGGCCGGTGACCGGGCCGGTGGCGGTCACGGCCGACTGGGGGCGGATGCCCGTCGAGGGACTCACCGTGCTCTACGACGCGCAGTGCCCGCTCTGCGTCCATCTGCGCCACTGGCTGATGAAGCAGCGTCAGCTCGTCCCGCTCGATCTCGTCCCGGCGGCCTCCGAGGAGGCACGGCGCCGCTTCCCCGGCCTCGACCACTCCGGGACGCTCTCCGAGATCACCGTGATCGGCGACCGGGGGCAGATCTACCGGGGGACCTCCGCCTGGATCGTCTGCCTCTGGGCGCTGGCCGGACACCGGCCCAAGTCGCACTGGCTGGCCACCCCCGCGGGGCTGCCGTTCGCCCGGGCGTCCGTGCTCGCCGCCGCGAAGTACCGGTCGCTGACGGCGGCGCCCTGCGGTCCCGGGGACGGAGCGTGCCAGGTCCCCGGCACGGAGGACCAGGGCGGACGGCTACCCTCGGGGCTGTGGTGAAGGAAGCGAAGGACGCGAAGGAAGCCAAGGCTCCCAAGAGCGAGCAGACCCGCACACTCATTCTCGAAACGGCGCTCCGGCTCTTCGAGGAACGCGGCTACGACAAGACGACGATGCGGGCCATCGCGCAGGAGGCCGGGGTCTCCGTCGGCAACGCCTACTACTACTTCACGGGGAAAGACGCTCTCGTCCAGAGCTTCTACGACCGGCTCGCCGCAGAGCACGAGGCGGCGGTGAAGCCGGTCCTGGAAGGCGACAAGGACCTGGCCGTGCGGATCCGCGGGGTACTGCTCAGCTGGCTCGACGTGGCCGAGCCGTACCACCGCTTCGCCGCCCAGTTCTTCAAGAACGCCGCCGATCCGGAAAGCCCGCTCTCCCCGTTCTCCAAGGAGTCGGCCCGGGCCCGGGAGGCGGCGATCTCCATTCATGAACGGTGCCTGCGCGGCTCCAGCACCAAGACCGACCCCGAAATGGCCGACGTGCTGCCGCAGTTGATGTGGCTGATACAGATGGGCCTGGTGCTGTTCTGGGTGTACGACCGGACGGAGGGCGCCGAGCGCAGCCGCCGCCTCGTCGAGCGCACCGCACCGATCGGTGCTCGGGCGATCGCGCTCTCCCGGTACCGGGTGCTGCGACCGCTCGTACGGCAGATCCACGACGTACTGGCGGACTTCCTGCCCGGGTCGGTGAAACAGCCGACCACCGAGCGGCCGGGCCGGGAGAAGGCGTAAGAGGAGCTCACAAAATGGGAGTCCGATCAGCTCGCGGCGTCTGGTGCGTGCGATCGCAAGGCGCCGGAAGGTCCTCGGATGGGGTCTCCCCTGCTCGAACGAAGCTGAGAGCTTGGGGAAGGAGCTACTAGGGCATTTCGGCAACGCAGCGAGCGTGCGTGCCGGACGCCGCGAGCCGGGCGCCCATTTTGTGAGCTCCTCTGAAGGGCCGGGGCCGATAAAGGGCCGGGGCCGACCGGAGACCTCGCACATGGTGTGCGGCAGTCTCCGACCGGCCCCGGCCCTTTACGGATCCGAATGAGCCCAGTGCCCCTCCCGGCAAACATTGCCGGTCACGGCCCTAGATCCAGTTGAGTTCCCACAGCCGCCAGATGCCCGTGCCGTCCGACAAGTACTGCGAGCCGGAGACATCGGTCTCGCTGAGGACGTAGTCCTTCTTCTGCCACAGCGGCACGAGCGGCACGTCCTCGCCGACCAGCGCCTGGAGCTCCTTGAAGTCCGCCGCGGTACGGCTCCGGTCGCTGTACTGCAGCGTGGCGCTGATCAGGTCGTCCATCTTCTTGCTGGTGTAGCCGTTGTGAAGGCTGCTGTCGCGGCCGACGAGCGGCTGGCTGAAGGTGTCGGGGTCCGGGTAGTCGGGCAGCCATCCGACGGTGTACGCGTCGTACTTACCTGCCGCGTAGCCCTTCTGGTAGTCCTGCCACTCCACGGCCTTGACCGAGACCTTGAACAGCCCGTCCGCCTCCAGCTGGCGGCGGAGCTCGGCGGTCTCCGGCGTGTACTCGTTGTCGGCGCGGTAGGCGAAGTTGATGTGCAGCGGGGTCTGCACGCCCGCCTCCTGCATCAGCCGCTTGGCGCGCGTCGGGTCGGGCGCCGGGTAGGCGTCGAAGAACGGCGTGCTGTGCCCGATGTAGCCCTGCGGGATCAGCGAGTAGAGCGGTTCGACGGTGCTCTTGTAGACATCTGCCACCAGCGGCCCGCGGTCGATGATGGACGCGACGGCCTGCCGGACCCTCCTGTCGGCGAACGGGGACCCGGCGCGCACGTTGAAGACCAGGTTGCGGATCTCGGCGCTGTCCGCCTCGGTGATGCGCATGTCGGGGTCGCCGGGGTTCAGCTCGGCGAGCGTGGACGGCGGCAGCTGCCGGTGCGTCACCTGGACCTGTCCGGACTTCCAGGCCGCCAGGAGCTCGTCCGACTGCTTGTAGTAGCGGACGGTGACGGGGACGCCGGTCTTCTTCAGCGCGCCCTTGTACCGGGTGTTCGGGACCAGTTCCGCCTCGACGCCCGGTTTGTACGACTTCAGGACGTACGGCCCCGAGCCGTCGACCTTGGTTCCGGTGCGGAGCTTGTCCGCCGGGTACTCGTCGCGGTCGACGATCGAACCGGCTCCGGTGGCGAGCTTCTGCGGGAAGGTCGCGTCACGCGAGGAGAGGTTGAAGGTGATCGTGCGGCCTTCGGACACCACGTTCTTGAGGCTGGGGAACAGGACCGACGGACCGACGTCCGTCTTGATCTTGATCATGCGCTCGATGGAGTACTCGACATCGGCGGCGGTCATCTTCCGGCCGTTGGCGAAGGTCAGGTCGTCGCGCAGTTTGCACTGGTACGTCTGGAGCTTCTGGCCGATGAACCCACAGCTCTCGGCGGCGTCCGGTTCCGGGACGATCGCCCCGGACTTGAACGTCATGAGGGACTGGTAGAGGTTGCTGTAGATCGCCCAGGAACCGGCGTCGTACGCACCGGCCGGATCGAGGGACGTCACCTCGTCCGTCGTCCCGACCATGATCGGATCACTCTTCACCTCGTTCGAGGGAAGCAACTGCCAGGCGACGACGCCTGCGATGACCAAAACCGCGAGAATCGCGAGAATCCGTAGCCGGATCGACCGCATTGCCGTGCTCTCCCTTAACAGCCCCACCTGGGCAGATGTGCTCAGAAACGCACATCACCGTGCTCACGGCCAGCCAATCACACGATTTTCACATCTGGAAGAGGAAATCTGTATCTCATAGCCTTTTGTTCGACAGTTGAAACCTCAGTTGGGCTGGGCGGCTGAAAGCTGTGGAGACGCCGTGCAGTTGAGTCGTCCCTTTTGCACCGTTACGCCTGACGGGACGCCAGGTGCACGACGGTGATGTCGGAGGGGGCGCCGACCCGCACGGGCGGACCCCAGGCACCCGCACCCCGAGAGACGTACAACTGGGTGTCGCCGTAGCGCTCCAGGCCGGCGACCGTGGGGTTGGCCAGTTCGGCGACGTAGTTGCCCGGCCAGAGCTGGCCGCCGTGCGTGTGGCCCGAAAGCTGGAGATCCACGCCGTACGCAACCGCGTCGTCGATGACGACGGGCTGATGTGCGAGGAGGACGGAGGCGCGGGTCCGGTCCCGGTCGCCCAGGGCGCGCTCGAAATCGGGGCCCTGCCCCTCGCTCTCACCGGCGACGTCATTGACCCCGGCGAGATCGAAACCGTCGATCTCGACCCGGGCGTTCTCCAGTGGGTGCAGCCCCAATTCCCTTACGTGATGGACCCATTGGGCCGCACCGGAGAAATACTCATGGTTGCCGGTGACGAAGAACGCGCCATGGCGGGCCTCCAGCCGGGCGAGCGGTTCGGCGGCCGGACCGAGGTCGGCGACGGAGCCGTCGACGAGATCCCCGACGACGGCGATCAGATCGGGCTGGGTCCGGTTGATCGTGTCGACGATCCGCTGGGTATGGGCGCGGCCCAGGATCGGGCCGAGGTGGATGTCGCTGACGACGGCGATCCGGAAGCCGTGCGCGGCGCGGGGCAGTTTGGCGAGCGGGACGGTGACCCGCTTGACGCGCGGACCGCGCAGCACGCCGTAGGTGCCGTAGCCGACGGTGCCGAGCCCGGCGACGGCGGCCGCGCCCCCGACGGCGCGCGCGACGAAGAGGCGGCGGGAGGGGTCGGCGGGGGTCGTGACGGGGGCGTCGGGGGTCGTGACGGGGGCGTCGGCGACGAGGGTGGCAGGGGTTCCGCTCACGGGCGCACGGGCTGGGGAGTTCTCCGCCGCGGGTGCTTCGACCTGAGATGAAATAGTTTCGGCCGAATCGTTCTCGGCAGCCGTACCGCCGCCCGCCCGGCGCGCGAGGACCCGCCGCAGAACAGGCCGTACCGCCTCGCCCACCAGCAGAGCCAGCGTCAGGTACAGCAGCGCCGCCAGCCACAGATAGCCCGGCCAGGCCAGCACCTGCTGCAGCCAGAACGGGGCGCCCGCCCGCCCGGAAACCAGGGCGCCGACGCTCAGCAGCGGCAACAGCCAGACCGCCGCCGCGCCCACCCGGCGCAGCGTGCCGCCCGGGGCCGTCGTGTCGGCGACGAAGCGGCGCCACACATAGCGGTGCACACCGACGAGCAGCGCGAGGACCGCCAGCGCCACCGGAACGAAGACCACTGCCACGTGCACTCCCCCACCCATGTGCGGCTCTCGGTACGCCTGCGTCTTGTGCACCGACGCTTCGTACACCTATGTCCGGTCGCCGCCCGGCCGGTTATGAACGCTCGCGGCGCAGCGCCCTGAGTCCGCGGAACCCGATCACACCGACCGCCGTCCCCAGGAGAAAGGACGTGATGGCGAGCAGCAGATGCACCCAGAAGTACGCAGTCGGGTCACCCGCGTCGTCGAAGGCAAGTCCACTGCCGTCTTTCCATAGATTCTTGGCGAAAGTGACCCAAATGACCCAGCTCCACACCCCGAAGGCGAGCAGGAACCAGGAAACGGGGCGGCTGAGCTTCATGGACCCAGTATCGCCGCCACGCTCCGGCCGGAGCGCCCGGGGTGGGCTGTCCCAGCGTCGCGGACGGCCGGTCAGCAGGTCCGCAACACTCGTCACATCATCAGCCTGTACGTTTCCGACCGTGCCCGCTCTGAAAAAGACCGCACTGACGGTCATCTCCGCCGCTCTGCTGTCCACTTTTGTCATCAGTCCCGCGTCAGCGGTCGACAAGGACACAGCCGACGACCCGAAGCCGACCGCCCCGATGTCGAAGGTCGGCGGCGCGCAGCTCGGCCGGGTCGGCTCCCAGGTCGAACTGGGTGCCGGCGCCCCTGTGCTGCCCAAGGACCTCACCGGGCGGTCCTGGATCGTCGCGGACGCGGAGAGCGGTGAGGTGCTCGCCTCGCACAACTCGCACTGGCGGCTGCCCCCCGCGTCCACTCTGAAGATGCTGTTCGCCGACACGGTCATGGACTCGCCCGAACTGCAGCCGAAGACCCTGCAGCACAAGGTGACGGACGAGGACCTCGCCGATGTCGGCGAGGGCAGCAGCCTGGTCGGCGTCAAGGAACACCTGACCTACACGGTCCACGACCTGTGGCTCGGTGTCTTCCTGCGCTCCGGCAACGACGCGGTACATGTGCTGTCCGCGATGTACGGAGGCGTGCCCAGGACCGTCGCCGCCATGCAGGCGCACGCCGAGGAGCTGCAGGCCCTCGACACGAACGTCGTGTCTCCCGACGGTTACGACGCACCCGAACAGGTCTCCAGCGCGTACGACCTCACCCTGTTCGCCCGCAGCGGGCTGCAGAAGGAGGACTTCCGCGAGTACTGCTCGACGGCCACGGCCGACTTCCCCGGGGAGAAGAAGAAGGGGAAGAAGCGCGGGACCTTCGAGATCCAGAACACCGACCGGCTGCTCACCGGCGCCGACGGCGTCGAGCCGTACAAGGGCATCGCAGGCGTCAAGAACGGCTACACCACGCATGCGGGCAACACCTTCACGGGCGTCGCCGAGCGCAACGGCAAGGTGCTGCTCGTCACCGTCATGAACCCGTCGTCCAAGGAGCCCCACGCCGTCTACAAGGAGGCCGCGAGCCTGCTCGACTGGGGCTTCGACGCGGCCGGCAAGGTGACCCCGGTGGGCGAACTGGTCCCCCCGAAGTCCGCGCAGACGGGCACCGGGAAGGGCGCGGAAACGGCCAACGGCAACAGCGCCGCGGGCACCTCCGGCTCGGGAAGCAAGGATGCGGGCAAGCACGGTCCGGCCGCCACCGGGGCGGCGGTCACCAAGGGCTCCAGCGGGGTCGGGATCGCACTGGGGATCGTCGGCGGGGTGCTGGTGCTGCTGGCCGGCGGCGTGTTCCTGGTCAACCGGCGCTGGCCGCTGCCGGACCTGGTGCGCCGCCTTCCTCGCCGCTGACGTCCGCGACGCCCTCCCTGATGTCCTTGCTGCTCCGCGTCGCCGTCCAGGCGGCGCAGAACAGCAGCAGCTTCGCCGTGAAGTTGATCCACAGCAGGAGGGCGATCGGCACACCGAAAGCGCCGTACATGCTCTTCGACGCGACACTCTTCATATAGCTGCCGAGCAGCAGCTTGAGGAGTTCGAAGCCGATCGCGCCGATCACCGCCGCTGTCAGCAGCCTGCGCCGCGGCGGCTTCACGCCCGGCAGCAGTGTCAGCAGATAGAGCAGCAGCAGGAAGTCGGCCACGGCCGCCACGACCAGGGCCGCGGTCTGCAGCAGCACTCCGCCCGCGCCATGGTTGGGGACGCCCACCAGGGCGGCGGTCCAGCCGACCGCGGTGGAGCCCGCCGTGGAAGCGGCAAGGGTGACGAGCGCGGCTCCGCCGAGGCCGATCAGCAGTCCGGCGTCCTTGAGCTTTCGGACGACCGGATTGCCCTGGTCCACATCGTCCTTCTCCCAGACCGCGCGCAGACAGTCCCGCATCGCACCGATCCAGCCGACGCCGGTGAAGAGCAGCAGCACAGCGGCGACGAGCCCGACGGTGCCCGCATTGGCCACCAGATTGCTGATGCCCAGCTGGTCGGAGATGCCCGGCACCTGGTCGGCGATCGACTTCTCGATCTTGTGCAGCTGCTCGTCGGAGAGCAGCGCGGCGCCGATCGCCGCGCCGACCGCGATCAGCGGGAAGAGCGCCAGGAAACTGATGAAGGTGATCGCGGCGGCGAGCCTGGTCCAGTGGACGAGGTCCAGTCGTTCGTACGAGCGCCAGGCGTGCGTCATCATCAGCCGGGCGACGAGTGGCCCGATGACGGGGAGATTCTTCAGCCAGTCCATGACGTGCGCGTACCCTCCTGGGCGCGGAAAACCGGTGTGCGGGCCCCGGGCGCGCGGGCGCCGGGGTGGTGTCGGGCCGGCCCCGTGGGCGACACGGCCGGACGGCAACTGCACCACAGAGCCGCGGGCGTCGACGGCGACCAACACCCGGTACGGCCGAGGCGGAACCCGGCAGGCGGGACCCTCACAGCTCGGCGACCGCCGGTCCGCACGGGGCCATCCGCACCAGCCCGATGGCGGCGAGCGCCCGGTCTCCCGGAACCACGTCCTCGGGGGCGCCGGGCGTGCCGCGGTCGGCGGACACCGCGTACCGCAGCACCGCCAGGACGGACGGGATCACCGACAGCGGACGCCAGGGCGGAAGGCTCCCGTCGGCCGTGCCGCCGCTCTCCGGCGCCACCGACAGGAGGCGAGGGCCGCACCCCGGCTGCCGGACGAAGCCGAAGTGAACTCTTCTGGTCAGTAAAGGAAGTTGCGCGTCAATAATGAGCGAAACTCCTTCAATCACCCATTTCGGCGAGTCATGTAACAAATCCCTCAAAGGTGTTTTCTCGGGCGATACGGTCACCACCATGTCCGTCGACACCGTCTCCCTGACCGGCTGGGGCCGTACCGCCCCGACGACCGCCCTGCGGTTCCGTCCCCGTACGTACGAGGAGGCGGCGGACGCGGTGCGCGGCTGCGGACCCCGTGGTTCCATCGCGCGCGGTCTGGGCCGGGCCTACGGCGACGCGGCACAGAACGCGGGCGGCTCCGTCCTCGACATGACCGCGCTGAACCGGATCCGCACCATCGACGCCGCCACCGGTCTGGTGGTGTGCGACGCGGGCGTGAGCCTGCACCGGCTGATGGAAGTACTGCTGCCGCTCGGCTGGTTCGTGCCGGTGACTCCCGGGACCCGTTACGTCACCGTGGGCGGAGCGATCGGCGCCGACATCCACGGCAGGAACCATCACGTGTCCGGCTCCTTCTCCCGCCACGTACAGGACATGGGGCTGCTGACCGCCGACGGCGGTATCCGTACGGTCCGGCCCGGCACCGCTCTCTTCGACGCGACCGCGGGCGGCATGGGGCTGACCGGGGTGATCCTCTCGGCCACGCTCCGGTTCCAGCCCGTCGCGACGTCACTGATGTCGGTCACCACCGAACGGGCTGTCGATCTGGACGACTTGATGGCCCGGCTCACCGCCTCCGACCACCGCTACCGCTACTCGGCCGCCTGGATGGACCTCCTCGCCCGGGGCAGGGCGACCGGGCGTTCCGTACTCACCCGAGGGGAGCACGCGCCCCTGCATGTGCTCCCGGCGCGCGCCCGGCGCACACCGCTCGCGTTCCGCCCGGGACAGCTGCCCGTCGCGCCCGCGTTCGTACCGGACGGACTGCTCGGACGCACCTCCGCCGCCCTCTTCAACGAGCTCCGGTACCGCAGAGCCCCCACGTACCGCATCGGCGAACTCCAGAAGCTGTCCACGTTCTTCCACCCGCTGGACGGCGTGCCGCACTGGAACCGGGTGTACGGCCGCAGCGGCTTCGTGCAGTACCAGTTCGTCGTCGGATACGGGCAGGAGGAGGCGCTGCGCCGGATCGTGCGCCGGATCTCGCGGCGGCGCTGCCCGTCGTTCCTGGCCGTGCTCAAACGGTTCGGGAACGGCGATCCGGGCTGGCTGTCGTTCCCGACGCCCGGCTGGTCGCTCGCCCTCGATCTGCCCGCCACGCTGCCGGACCTGGCCCGCTTCCTCGACGAGCTGGACGAGGAGGTCGCGACGGCCGGTGGCCGCGTCTACCTGGCGAAGGATTCCCGGCTGCGCCCCGAGGCGCTGGCCGCAATGTATCCGCGGCTGCCCGAGTTCCGGGCGCTGCGCGCCGAACTCGACCCGGACGGGGCGTTCCGTTCGGACCTCTCCCGCCGCCTCGGCCTCTGAGAGCCTGTCGGGTGACCTCTGATCGGTCGGCCACGCCCTGGCACGCACGCTTCCCGCGTTGCCGAAATGCCCTAGTAGCTCCTTCCCCAAGCTCTCAGCTTCGCTCGAGCAGGGGAGACCCCATCCGAGGGCCTTCCGGCGCCTTGGAATCGCACGCACCAGACCGCGTCCGCTTTCCGATCGAAGGTCACCCGACAGGCTCTGAGCCCGCGCACTGCCCGCTCCCTCTCCCCCGCCGCCGCCCGCTAGGAGTGTTTTCGTGAAGGACGCCTTCGGTGCCCCGCAGTCCCTGCTCGTCCTCGGTGGGACATCGGCGATCGGGCTCGCCACCGCGCGCCGGCTGATCGCCCGCCGCACCCGCACGGTCTGGCTGGCCGGACGCCCCTCCCCCGCCCTGGAATCGGCCGCGGCCGAACTGCGGGAACTGGGTGCGTACGTCCGTACCGTCGCCTTCGACGCCCTCGACTCCGAGTCCCACGAGTCCGCTCTCGGCAAGATCTTCACCGAGGGCGACATCGACATGGTGCTGCTCGCGTTCGGCATCCTCGGGGACCAGGGACGCGACGAGGAGGAACCGCTCTCCGCGGTCCGGGTCGCCCAGACCAACTACACCGGCGCCGTCTCCGCCGGACTGGTGTGCGCCGGCGCCCTCCAGGCGCAGGGGCACGGATCGCTGGTGGTGTTGTCCTCGGTGGCGGGTGAGCGTGCCCGGCGCGCCAACTTCATCTACGGGTCGAGCAAGGCGGGCCTGGACGCGTTCGCCCAGGGGCTGGGGGACGCGCTGCACGGTACGGGGGTGCATGTGATGGTCGTGCGCCCCGGCTTCGTACGGTCGAAGATGACGGCGGGGATGCCGGAGGCACCGCTCGCGACGACCCCGGACGCGGTCGCGGAGGCGATCGTGACGGGACTGCGGCGGCGCTCGGAGACGGTGTGGGTGCCGGGGGCGCTGCGGGTGGTGATGTCGGCGCTGCGGCACGTGCCGCGGCCGCTCTTCCGGCGCCTGCCGGTCTGAGCGCAGCGCTTACGGCCTCCCCCGCGACAGGGACTGGGCTCCCCATCGTGGGGGAGGCCGTTACCGACGCCTCAGGGCTGCAGGGACGGCTCGTCCACGGAGCTGCCGCCCTGCGCGGGCACGGCGGGCGCGCCGCCCTCGGCCCCGAACGGGAACTCGTTGATCTTGCGCCAGACGGCGTCCGGGCCCTGTTCGTACAGCGCGAAGGAATCGCAGGTCCAGGACGCCTCGTAGTCGGCGAGCTCCTCGTACGCCCGGTCCATCGCCTGCTCCGGGATGTCGTGCGCCACGGTCACATGCGGGTGGTACGGGAACTGCAGCTCGCGCATCAGCGGGCCGGACGCGTCCCGCACCCGCTTCTGCAGCCAGGAGCAGGCAGACGCGCCCTCGACGACCTGGACGAAGACCACCGGCGACAGGGGGCGGAAGGTCCCCGTGCCGGACAGCCGCATCGGGAAGGGACGGCCACCTGTCGCGATCTCGGCGAGATGCCGCTCGATCGCGGGCAGGTCGGCCGCCTCCGCCTCAGTCGGCGGGAGAAGCGTGACGTGGGTGGGAATGCCGAATGCGGCAGGGTCCCCGAAGCTCGCGCGCCGCTCCTGGAGCAGGCTGCCGTAGGGCTCCGGGACCGCGATCGAAACGCCGAGCGTAACGGTCCCCACGTCGTTCTCCTCACTTTTCGAAGTCGGTGACCGGCGTGCCGCCGTCACCGCGGTCGGTGGCTGGTTTCAGGCCGTCACCGGGGTTGGTCTCCTGTCGCCAGTGTGCAGCCTGGAGCCGTCATCTCGCCAGGGTCCTCGGACTCAGTGCTTCGCGGGCAGAAAGCCCATCCGGTCGTATGTCCGGGCCAGGGTCTCGGCGGCTACCGCCCGGGCCTTCTCCGCGCCCTTGGCCAGGATCGAGTCCAGCGTCTCGGGGTCGTCGAGATATTCCTCGGTACGGGTCCGGAACGGTGTGACGAACTCGACCATGACCTCTGCGAGGTCGGTCTTCAACGCACCGTAGCCCTTGCCCTCGTACTTCTGCTCCAGATCCGCGATACCCGTGCCGGTGAGGGTGGAGTAGATGGTCAGGAGGTTGCTGACACCTGGCTTGTTCTCGACGTCGTACCGGATGACCGTGTCGGTGTCGGTGACCGCGCTCTTGACCTTCTTGGCCGTGGTCTTCGGCTCGTCGAGCAGGTTGATCAGGCCCTTCGGCGTGGACGCCGACTTGCTCATCTTGATCGACGGGTCCTGCAGGTCGTAGATCTTCGCCGTCTCCTTGAGGATGTACGGCGCCGGGACGGTGAACGTGTCGCCGAACCGGCCGTTGAAACGCTCGGCGAGGTCGCGGGTGAGCTCGATGTGCTGGCGCTGATCCTCGCCGACCGGGACCTGGTGGGCCTGGTAGAGCAGGATGTCCGCGACCTGGAGGACCGGGTACGTGAAGAGGCCGACGGTCGCCCGGTCGGCGCCCTGCTTGGCGGACTTGTCCTTGAACTGCGTCATCCGGGAGGCCTCGCCGAAACCGGTGAGGCAGTTCATGACCCAGCCGAGCTGGGCGTGCTCCGGGACATGGCTCTGGACGAAGAGCGTGCAGCGCTCGGGGTCGAGACCGGCGGCCAGCAGCTGGGCGGCGGCGAGCCGGGTGTTCGCACGCAGCTCCGCGGGATCCTGCGGAACGGTGATCGCGTGCAGGTCCACCACCATGTAGAAGGCGTCGTGGGACTCCTGCAGCGCCACCCACTGGCGGACCGCACCGAGGTAGTTGCCGAGGTGGAACGAGCCTGCGGTGGGCTGGATTCCGGAGAGCACGCGGGGGCGTTCAGAGGCCATAGAACTCATTGTCTCAGGTACGGAACCGATCTCCGGCAGCCGGTGTATGAAAGGTGTGAGGACGCAGGAGGGGGCCCTGCAGAGGGGCCGGGAGGGGGGCCGCGCCGTCGATGACGGGGGTGCGGACCGCGCTCTCGGGCGTGCCGGAGGGCAGGCCGAGGGGCGGGCCGAACAGCGGACCGGGACTCGTGCCGCGGCGCCCGAAAGGGCGCCGGCAGAGGACGAGGCCGCGGTGATCGCTCGTGTGCGCGCCGGAGAGGCGGAGGCATACGCGCAACTGGTGCGCGCCCACACGGGCGTCGCGCTGCGGGCCGCGGTCGCCTTCGGGGCGGGGGCCGAGGCGGAGGATGTGGTGCAGTCCGCGTTCTTCAAGGCGTATCAGTCGCTCGGTCGATTCCGGGAAGGCGCGGCATTCCGGCCGTGGCTGCTGCGGATCGTCGTGAATGAGACGAGGAACACACTCCGGTCGGCGGGTCGGGCGCGTGCGGTGGCCGGGCGCGAGGCGGTGCTGCGGGGCGCCGAGCCGGTGATACCGGAGTCTGCGGATCCGGCGGTGGCGGCGCTCGCGGAGGAGCGGCGGACGCTGCTGACAGCCGCGCTCGACGAGCTGAGTGAGGAGCATCGGCAGGTCGTCACCTGCCGATACCTGCTGGAGATGGACGAGGCGGAGACGGCGCGGACGCTGGGCTGGCCGCGGGGGACAGTGAAGTCCCGGCTGAACCGTGCACTGAAGAAGCTGGAGAAGAAGCTCGGGACCGAAGTGGGAGGGGGTGACGTGGGGTGACGGGTGCGGATGATCCGGACCGGGCGCGCTTGCGGGCGGAGCTGCTGGCGCTGGGGCGCGGGATGGAGGTCCCCGAGCCGGAGGGCGGCGGGCTGACGATGGCCGAGCGGGTGCTGGCGCAGATCGTCGCCGAAGCGGTCCCGGTGCCTGTGCCGGTACCCCCGGGGCGGCTGGAGCGGGCCCGGATGTGGGCCCGTCGGCGGGCCCGTCTGCTGGCCGCGGCGCTCTCGGGGCTCCTGGTCGTGCTGGTGCTGACGCCTCCGGTACGGGCGACGGTCGCCGACTGGTTCGACTTCGGCGGGGTGGACGTGCGGTACGACCCGTCCGCGCCGGTCCCCGAGCAGCCGGGAGCGCCGGTGCCGGGCTGCGGCACCCCGGTGACGACGGCGGAGGCGGCGCGGCGGTCGGGCTTCCGGCCGGTCGTGCCCAGGGCGCTCGGTGCGCCGGACGCGGTGTCCGTGTCGGGGCTGCCGGGGGGCCGGTGGATGGTCACGCTGTGCTGGCAGGAGGAGGGTCGGACGATACGGCTCGACGAGTTCGCGGCGCCGCTGGATCCGTACTTCATCAAGCAGGTGCGGGAACAGCCGGAGTGGCTGAAGGTGGCCGACGGCCGCGGCGGCGCGGTGGACGGCCTCTGGTTCGCGAGGCCGCATGTGCTGCAGTTCGGCATGGTCGACGGGGACGGTGTTCGGTGGACGCGGTCCCAGCGGACGGCTGGACCGACTCTGTTGTGGGTGAAGGGCGGGCGGCTGACTCTGCGGCTGGAGGGCGTGGCCTCGCGGGAGCGGGCTCGTTCGGTCGCCGGTTCCGCGCTCTGACGGTCCGGAAAACCGGTCGGCCCGGGAGGGGAACCTGCGGGGCTCGGGCGGTGTACGAGAGGTGACACGGTACGGGCGGTCCGTACCGGACAGCGCAAGGGGGACGTCATGCGAAAGCCAGGAGGCCGGCTCGCGGAACAACAGCCGGGCGTTCGATCCACCCGGCGGCCGGTGGGCCGCTTCCGGTTTCTGCGACGGCTGGCCGTGTCGGCGGCGGTGGTGTGCGGGCTGAGCCTCTGTCTCGCTCCGGGTGCGGCGGCGGGCGGGCCGACGACGGTGCTGGTCGCCTCACCGGACAGCGGGAAGGCGACCGCGCTCTCCGTCTCGGATCCGAGGTACACCAGGCTGGAGGCACTGCTGGGCCCCGCGGGCGAAGGCGACAAGGAGCGGCCCCAGAGTCTGGACGGGGCGGTGGGGACGCGGCAGATCAATGTGACCTGGATGGTCCACGACCTGGAGCCGATGCGGACCGACCGCGTCTTCCCGGGGGACGATCCGGACACGGTCTGGATACACACGGCCTCCGAGGTTCCCTATACCTACCGCGGGTACTGGCACCGGGCGAAGAAGCCGGCGGAGCTGGTCGCGCTGTTCAAGCAGCTCGGGCTGCTGGGGAAGAAGAGCAGCGAGGAGGCGTACGCGGCGCTGTTCCCGCAGCCGTGGGAGGACAGCGGGCAGTCCGCCCCGCAGGACCGCGCGGCGGGCCCCGCACCGGCACCGTGGCCCGCCGCCTCCCCGTCCGCTGCCTCGGCGGCGGCCGGGGCCTCCGGCTCGTCCGACCGCTTCAACGGTGTGTGGTGGGCCGTACCCGGGCTGGTGGCAGGGGCGGCGCTCGCCCTGGCCCTGCGGCCACTGGTCGCCCGTCGAGGTGGCGGCGGAAGCGGGGGCGAGGGCCAATACGGCGGGGAGACCGGTCCGCGTCAGGAACTCCTCGACCTCTGACTGCGCAAACGCATGGGCGCGCCGTGGATTGAAGGTTTCCTCCCCGAGGATCCGACCGACGATACAAAGTGGGCATTACCCCAGCCCGACGCCGCACGACGAACGGAGATCCCGTGTCGACCACGGAAACTGCCATCGCCTCCGCCGAGGCGCACAGCGCGCACAACTACCATCCGCTTCCGGTCGTCGTCGCCACGGCGGACGGCGCCTGGATGACCGACGTCGAGGGTCGGCGGTATCTCGACATGCTCGCGGGCTATTCGGCGCTCAACTTCGGCCATGGCAACCGGCGTCTGATCGAGGCCGCCAAGGCGCAGCTGGACCGGGTGACCCTGACCTCGCGCGCCTTCCACCACGACCGGTTCGCCGATTTCTGCACGCAGCTCGCCGAGTTGTGCGGCATGGAGATGGTGCTGCCGATGAACACGGGGGCGGAGGCCGTGGAGACGGCGGTGAAGACCGCCCGCAAGTGGGGCTACCGGGTCAAGGACATCCCGGACGGCATGGCGAAGATCATCGTTGCCGCGAACAACTTCCACGGCCGGACGACGACCATCATCAGCTTCTCCACGGACCAGGAGGCTCGGGCGGACTTCGGCCCGTACACACCGGGGTTCGAGATCGTGCCGTACGGGGACCTCACCGCGCTCCGTGCGGCGATGACCGAGAACACCGTGGCGGTGCTGATGGAGCCGATCCAGGGCGAGGCCGGGGTGCTGGTGCCGCCGGCCGGCTATCTCCCCGGGGTGCGCGAGCTGACCCGAGAGCGGAATGTGCTGTTCATCGCGGACGAGATCCAGTCGGGTCTGGGCCGGACGGGCAAGACCTTCGCCTGTGAGCACGAGGGCGTCGTGCCGGACATGTATGTGCTCGGCAAGGCGCTGGGCGGCGGCGTGGTCCCGGTGTCGGCCGTCGTCTCGTCGGCCGAGGTGCTGGGGGTCTACCGGCCCGGTGAGCACGGTTCGACATTCGGTGGGAATCCGCTCGCCTGCGCGGTCGCGCTGGAAGTCATCGCGATGCTGCGCACCGGTGAATTCCAGCAACGGGCCACGGAGTTGGGCGACCACCTCCATCAGGAGCTGGGGCTGCTCGTGGGCGGCGGCGCTGTGGAAGCGGTGCGGGGGCGCGGGCTGTGGGCGGGCGTGGACATCGTCCCGAGCCGCGGCACGGGCCGGGAGATCTCCGAGAAGCTGATGGACCGCCGGGTGCTGGTCAAGGACACACACGGTTCGACGATCCGGATCGCCCCGCCTCTGGTGATCAGCAAGGAGGACCTGGACTGGGGCCTGGAGCAACTCCGGGAGGTGCTGCGCGGCTGACGGGACGCGCTTGTCGCCCCCCGGCCGGTGCTCGGAGCAAGCCCGGTCGGCGGGCGCACCGAGCACGTCCGGCGATTGAGGACAAGGCGGTCACCGGGCGACTTGGGCGACTTGGGCGACTTGGGCGACTTGGGCGACTTGGGCGACTTGGGCGACTTGGGCGACCCGTAACGAGCCCCCCGGCGCCCGGTCACGGCACTAGAGGATGACGTGGGGCAGGAAGCGGGCGTACTCGTCCGTGACCAGCCCCGCCGATTCCCGGATGCCGAGCCCCGCCGCCTCGTCCTCGACGACCCAGGCACCGAGCACCACCCGATTGCCGTCGAAGTCCGGCAGAGGAGCCAACTCCTGGTAGCAGCACGGCTCGTCCCGTATCGCCGCGGGGCTTCCCGGTTCATGGATCGTGACACCGGCGCCCTCACGGCCGAGCAACGGCTTGGCGACATAGCCACGGCCGCCCTTCCCGTCCGCGGCCAGCTCGCGGGGGCCGTCCAGATAGGAGGGCAGCAGATTCGGGTGGCCCGATCCGTCCGGGTAGCGGGTCAGCGGGTAGACGACCCCTGCTCTTCGACCGTCTCCTGCCAGCCGGGGCGCGGTTGTGCGGCGCGGCGTTCCATGACCGGTCAGCCACCGCCCGTACCGGAGCAGCCGAAGCCGCCGCGGTCGACGGCGGACTTGTCGAAACTGCCGCCCTGCACGGTGCCGCCCTTGGAGGTGCCGCCGTAGTAGTAGTCGCCCTTGCCGTTGCTGTTCTTGCACTCGTAGCTCGGCAGCTTGGAGTGGGTGGCCGGGTCCACGCACCGTTTGTCCGGCTCCGAACCACAGGAGGTGATCGCCGCCGCGAGAACGCCCATGGAACCGAGCACCACCGTGCTCGACCTCAACCTGCGCTTGGCCATTTTTCTGTCTCCCCCGTTGTCCGATTCACGCCATAGGAATGTTCGTCAGATTAGAGGGCTGCTGCATTCGGCCGGAACCCGGTGGGACAGAACCGCCCACGTAGAGTCCCTCTGTGCTTCTTGGGATGATCTGCGCACTCGGATCCGCGGTCTGCTTCGGTACGGCCTCCGTCCTCCAAGCCGTAGCCGCGCGGGCCGCCGCCGGGCCGGGGTCCGGTGCGGGGGTCGATCCGGCGTTGTTGCTGCGCGCCGTGCGGCAGTGGCGTTACATGGCCGGACTCGCCCTCGACGGCTGTGGTTTCGTCCTCCAGATCATCGCCCTGCGCTCCCTGCCTATCTATGCGGTGGGCGCCGCCCTCGCCGCAAGTCTCGCGGTGACGGCCGTGGTCGCCGCGAGACTGCTGCACGTGCGGCTGAGCCGTACCGAGTGGGCCGCCGTCGGTGTGGTCTGCGCGGGTCTCGCCATGCTGGGGCTCGCCGCCGGCGGCGAGGGCGACCGGACCGGCTCGACCGCCCTGCGCTGGTCGATGCTCGGTATCGCACTGGGTGTCCTGGTGATCGGCGCGGCGGCCGGGCGGCTGCCGGAGAAGTCGCGCGCACTGGTCCTGGGGCTGGGGGCAGGGTGCGGTTTCGGGGTGGTCGAGGTCGCTGTGCGGCTGATCGACGACGTCTCGCCGTCGGCGCTGGTCGCCAACCCGGCGACGTATGCGCTGCTGTTGGGCGGAGGTGCGGCGTTCCTGCTGCTCACGTCCGCGCTGCAGCGGGGGTCGGTGACGACGGCGACGGCCGGCATGGTGATCGGCGAGACGATCGGCCCGGCGCTGGTGGGCGTCGTCTGGCTCGGGGACCGTACGCGGGAGGGTCTCGGCTGGCTGGCGGTCACCGGGTTCGCGGTGGCGGTGGCGGGCGCGCTGGCGCTGACCCGGTTCGGCGAGGCTCCGGCGGACATCCCCGAGCCGGCCGTCCCGGGCGCGCGGTAGGGCGTACTGCGCCGGTGCGGTCCTCCCGCGCCCCTACGGGAGCACCCGGCAGAGCGCCTCCAGGGTTCCTGCCCAGGCGCTGTCGGTCGGCGCCCCGTAGCTGATGACCAGGGCGTCACTGCCCGCCTCCGCGTCCGTGTGCCGTAAGCGGGCCAGGCCCTCCAGTGCCAGGCCCTGCCAGGCGGCGGCCTGGATCACCACTCGCTCGGTGCCTTCCGGGAGTTCGACCACGGCGTGCAGACCCGCGGCGATCCCGCTGACGCGGAGCGCGGGAGCACGTTCGGCGAGCGCCGCGACGAGCTGGTCACGGCGGCGCCGGTAGCGCAGCCGCATGGAGCGCACATGGCGGTCGTAGGCGCCGGACTCGATGAACTCCGCGAGTGTCAGCTGGTCCAGCGTGCTCGACACCCAGTCGACCTGGCCCTTGGCCTCGGCCACCGCCCCCACCAGCCCCCGCGGCAGCACCATCCAGGCCAGCCGCAGCCCGGGTGCCAGGGACTTGCTGGACGTCCCCAGGTAGACGACCCGTTCCGGGTCGAGGCCCTGGAGGGCGCCGACCGGCTGCCGGTCGTAGCGGAACTCCCCGTCGTAGTCGTCCTCCAGGATCAGTCCGCCCGTGCCCCGCGCCCAGTCGACCGCCGCGGCCCGCCGGTCCGGATGGAGCGGGACTCCCGTGGGGAACTGATGCGCGGGCGTCATCAGGACCGCGCCCACCCCGCGCATCCCTGCCAGTTCCCCGGTCCGGGAGCCGAGTCCGTCGAGCGGCAGGCAGGGGGTGCGCAGTCCGGCATCAGCGAGCAGCTTCCAGTGCATGTCCAGTCCGTACGACTCGACGGCCACCTCGCGCACCCGCCGCTGCCGCAGCACCTTCCCCATCAGCATCAGGCCATGGACGAAGCCGGAACAGATCACGATCCGCTCCGGGTCCGCGTACACGCCGCGCGCCCGCGCCAGATAGCCGGCCAGTACGGTGCGCAGCTCGATGCGTCCGCGCGGATCGCCGTATCCGAAGGCGTCGTTGGGCGCGGCAGTCAAGGCGCGCCGGGCCGCCTTGAGCCAGTCGGCGCGCGGGAACGTGGAGAGATCCGGCGAGCCGGGCATCAGGCTGTACGCGGGCCGTCGGCGCACCGGCCTGGAGCGCGCCGCCGTCGTGGCCACCGGGCGCGGTTCGGCCCGCTGTGCGACCCTCGTACCGGAGCCCTGCCGGGCGGTGAGCCACCCCTCGGCGACCAGTTCGGCGTAGGCGTCGGCGACGGTGTTCCGGGCGATACCCAGGTCCGCGGCGAGCGTACGGGAGGACGGCAGCCGGGTACCGGGTGCCAGCCGCCCGGTCCGTACGGCCTCCCGCAGCGCGTCCATCAGCCCGGCCCGCAGCCCTGCCGCACCGGTCGGGTCGATGTGCAGGTCGGCTCCGAAAGCGGCCCAGGAATCCGTCATGGAAATGGACCATACCCATGCGCCATCCACCCCGTAGCGTCGTACCCATGACCACGAACGAGCACTCCCACCCGAGCTCCGGCCACGCCCCCGAGCGCAGCGCCCGCCTGCACTGGGCCCAGCTCGCCCCCGATGTCTACAAGGCCATGGTCCGGCTGGACGCCGCGTCCCGTAAGGGCCTCGACCCGGTCCTCGTCGAACTGGTGAAGGTCCGCGCCTCGCAACTGAACCACTGTGCGTTCTGCCTCGACATGCACACCAAGGACGCGCTCGCGGCGGGCGAGTCCGTCGAACGGATCATTCAGCTCAGCGCGTGGGAGGAGTCGCAGCACTTCTACACGGAGAAGGAGATCGCGGCGATCGAGCTGACGGAGGCCGTGACGGTCCTGACCGACGGTTTCGTGCCGGACGAGGTGTACGAGAAGGCCGCGAAGCACTTCGAGGAGGCCGAGCTCGCCCAGCTGATCGCCGCCATCACGGTGATCAACGCCTGGAACCGGTTCGGTGTGACCACCCGGATGGCCCCGGGCCACTACACCCCGGGCGACAGCAAGCACTGACCCGGATCCGGCAGGTCCGGTCCGGGCCGCGCCCCGGTCCGTCAGCTCACCCCAGGAGCCCCGCGATGACTGTGTCCGTTCTCCGCACGCTGCACCACGGCCGCGCCCCCGGCGACCCGCTGGTCCTCCCCGGCCCGTGGGACGCCGCGAGCGCCCGTGTCTTCGCCGACGCGGGCTTCCCGGCGCTGGCCACCCCGAGCGCTGGGGTCGCGGCCTCGCTCGGGTACGAGGACGGGGCGACGCCCGCCGCCGAGATGTTCGCGGCCGTCGCCCGGATCGCGCGTGCCGTCCCCGTACCCGTGTCGGCGGACATCGAGGCCGGTTACGGGCTGCCGCCGAAGGAGCTCGTGGAGCGCCTTCTGGCCACCGGCGCGGTCGGCTGCAATCTGGAGGACTCGGCGGACGGCGTCCTCCTCGACCCGCAGAGGCAGGCGGACCGGCTGGCAGAGGTGCGGGCGGTGGCGGGCGAGGACCTCTTCGTCAACGCCCGCGTCGATACGTACGTACGCGGCGTCCCGGACGGCACGGACCCGGAGGCGGAGACGATCGCCCGGGCCCGGCTGTACGCGGCAGCCGGCGCGGACTGCGTCTACCCGATCGCCGCGCCGCCCGAGTCCCTTCCCCGCCTGGCCGCCGCCGTCGCGGCCCCGCTCAACGCACTGGCGCTGCCGGACGGCCCGACCCCGCGCCGGCTCGGCGAGCTGGGCGCCACGCGCATCACCTTCGGCCCCGGCCTGCAGCGCCGGGCCATGGCAGCCGTGCGGGAGATGGCCGACCGGCTGCACGCCGGCTAGTGCCCCTCCCGGCACTGGCCGGTCGGGCGGCGCATCACCGTGAGCCGGGCGAGCCGGCCGTGGCCTGTCGGCCGCCGAAGGCCGCCAGGGTCCGCTCCAGCATGGGCATGGCCCGCACCACGTTGCGGGAGCGGATCAGGGCGTCCCAGGCGGGTTCGATCTTCTTCCAGCCGCCGGCGTACGCCAGGTGCCGTAGCCGCTCGTGTGTGCCCGGCTGGGCGGACGCGCCGCGCCAGATGTTGGACCACCGGTAGAAGTCCCGGTCGGCGCGCCAGTAGCCGTCCTCCAGTCGAGCAGTGGTGCGGGCAGTGGCGTACGGGTCCGCATACGCGGCCGCCCCCGGCAGCAACGGCTGCCGGGGGCGGTGAGGTACGCGAAGGGCGTACGGATCGGATCGGGAACGACCGGATCCGACGGTCAGATCAGGCCGAGCTCGCGAACCGCGTCGCGCTCCTCGGTGAGCTCCTGCACGGACGCGTCGATGCGCGCACGGGAGAACTCGTTGATGTCCAGGCCCTGGACGATCTCGTACTTGCCGTCCTTCGTGGTGACCGGGAAGGACGAGATGAGGCCCTCGGGCACGCCGTAGGAGCCGTCCGACGGGATACCCATCGAGGTCCAGTCTCCGGCGGCGGTGCCGTTGACCCAGGTGTACACGTGGTCGATGGCGGCGTTGGCGGCCGAGGCGGCCGAGGACGCGCCACGGGCCTCGATGATCGCGGCGCCGCGCTTGGCGACGGTCGGGATGAAGGTGCCGGCCAGCCACGCCTCGTCGTTGACGATCTCGGCGGCGTTCTTGCCGGCGATCTCCGCGTGGAAGATGTCCGGGTACTGGGTCGCCGAGTGGTTGCCCCAGATCGTCAGCTTCTTGATGTCGGAGACGGCGGCACCGGTCTTGGCGGCCAGCTGCGAGATCGCGCGGTTGTGGTCCAGGCGGGTCATCGCGGTGAAGCGCTCGGCCGGTACATCCGGGGCGGCGGCCTGCGCGATGAGCGCGTTGGTGTTGGCCGGGTTGCCGACGACGAGGACCTTGATGTCGTCCGCGGCGTTGTCGTTGATGGCCTTGCCCTGCGGCTTGAAGATGCCGCCGTTGGCGGAGAGCAGGTCGCCGCGCTCCATGCCCTTCGTGCGCGGGCGGGCGCCGACGAGCAGGGCGACGTTCGCACCGGCGAAGCCGACGTTGGCGTCGTCCGTGATCTCGATGTTGCGCAGCAGCGGGAAGGCGCAGTCGTCGAGCTCCATCGCGGTGCCCTCGGCGGCCTTCAGCCCCTGCGGGATCTCCAGGAGGCGCAGGTTGACCGGCACGTCCGGGCCGAGCAGGTGGCCGGAGGCGATGCGGAAGAGCAGCGCGTAGCCGATCTGGCCGGCTGCGCCGGTCACGGTGACATTCACGGGAGTGCGGGTCATGGCGATCTCCGTTAGACAGCTGGCGGTGGGGGTCCCTGCCCCTGGTGCTGGATATCCCCTGAATCTTGATGTGAAGAGATATCCAGCGATCAGGCTATCCGACCCGGGACCTCCCGGCCGCCCGGCCCCCTGTGGCACCGCACACAACCGGTCACTCACCGCTCACCGCGCCCGGCCCGCTCTCACTCGGCGGTGGTGGTGCACCCCTTCGTGCCGGAGGCGAGGGTCGCGCACGCCTTGGCGTCGGCGGCCTTCTTCACTGCGACCATTGGGGTGTACGCGTCCGCGCCGGCGTCGACCGTGCCGTCCTGCCGCGCGGCGCCGCCCGCGGTGATCCGTACCGTGTCCCCCCGGACGGCATCGGTAATGCGGGCCCACGCCGCGCCACACGTCCTGCTGTACCGCACCTCGACGAGGCTTCCGCCGACCGTGGCACGGGAGACCGTGCGCGCGGACCGGCCGCCGCACCCCATGCCCTCCGGGTCCTGTCCCGTGCAGTCGGCGCCGCTGCACCCGCCCCCGGCGGGCAGTGCGGGCGCACCGGTCGTCGGCGATGCGGACGACGGGGTGGCCGCGGCCTTCCCGCCGTTGTCGTCGCCGCCCGGGCCGGTCAGGAGTACCGCCGCGGCCAGCACCAGCAGTGCGCCCACCACACCGGTGAGCAACAGGGTCAGCCTGCGGCGGTCGGCCGACTCCCTCCGGGCGCCGTCGGGCCGCGGCGGCCGGTCCTCCGGCTGCGGCGCCCGTGGTGCGTTCCCACACTGGATCGGTACGGATGGCGGGCGGCCCCCGCCGCCCGCACCCGCGCCTTCACCCTCGTCCACGGCCGTGCCGGTGGTCCGGCCACTGAAGCGGCGGCTCCTGTCGTCGCCCAACGGGTTCGGCCCGAACTCGCCGAGCGCCGCGCGCGCCTGCGCGACCCGGATGCCTTCCATCGTCAGGTCGTGACGCATCTCGGAGCGGCTCCAGGCCCGCTCCGCCAACTCCCACATGGTGGCCAGATGCGCCTGGTCCGCGCCCGTGACCTCGGCCAGAGCGACGATCGCCCCCTTGGGCGCGAGCAACCGCCCGTTCAGAAAGCGCTCCCACGACGTCTTGCTGTAGCCCGTGCGGTCGGCCACCGCTGCGACACTCAGCCCGCCGCGGTCGATGAGCCTGCGCAGCTGGCCCGTAAACTCCCTCACCTGCGGGTCGAGTTCATCCGGTAATGCCTTCCAACGAGGCATTGTTCCCCCCTCCGTTCCCCCGAACGTGCCTGGCGTGCCCCGCTCTTCCGTCGCCCTGTCGTTCCCCCTGCCCCGATACGGCGGTCCACCGTTCCGGACTACCCAGAAGGATGCCCGGAGGCAGGCTGCCAGTTCCGGGAGAGATGGCGCACGGTGGCATTCGGGGGATTGGCGCGCGCCCTCGCGCGCCCCCTTCCATGATGCTCCGCCGCGCCGGACCGCCACCGTTGCGCAGCGATCACACCGTGGCGGAATGGTCACTTCCGTGCCACAGGCCCCTGGCATCCCTTGATCCCTGACACCCCGTCGGCAAAGCTGACGTCAGGTCGGGGCTAGGCCGCTCAAGTCGCCACGTTCCGGGGACATCTGCGCTCCGGTGGGCTCCGGCCTCGGGTGTCCGTCCCTTCTCGGGGGAGGGGACGGACACCACAGTTCGGCGTGCCGTCCGACGACAACTGGCTTGGTCCAGCCCGGGACGAGCCGCGGCACGTTCTGCATGATGACCGGCTCGCGGAAGACGATGCCGCCGAGGATGTTGCGGATGGTGGCGTTCGGCGAGCGGTACATCGCCTTGAGCCCGAACTCCTCGACCCGCTCCCTGTCCGGCGTGATCGTGGCGCACTTGATGCCGACGCCGTACTTCTTGATGGCGTGGGCGGCGTCGACCGTCACCCGGTCGTCGGTGGCGTCCCGGTGCTCGATGCCCAGGTCGAAGTACTTCAGGTCGATATCGAGCTACGGCAGGATCAGCTTGTCCTTGATGAAGGACCAGATGATGCGCGTCATCTCGTCACCGTCGAGCTCGACGACGGGGCCGGCTACCTTGATCTTGACCATGGAGCGGACACATCCCTCTCACGCTTCGACCTCCGATTTATCTCGATATCAAGATACTCGATATCGAGATATGCGGTGGCGGCCTTCTCCCCCTGCACAGAACCGCGGCCCCCTCGCACCTGTCGGGTGCGAGGGGGCCGCGGTGGGGCCGCACGGGCGGCGGTGTCAGCGGATCGTGAACCGGACCGCGTGCTCCAGGAAGGGGAGGTCGAGCCGTGGCTCGGGCTGCGCCACGAGTGCGAGCATCACGATCAGGACGCCCAGGAGTCCGTACGTCACCACGTCGGTGAAGCGGGAACGGACCGCGAGCATGCCCACCGAGGGGACGAAGCAGCGCAGCACGGCGCCCCCGATGAGGGCCGCGCCGATCAGTATCGTGCCGATCCGGAAGGCCTCTGCGAAGGGGTTCAGGGCGACGATCAGCAGTCCGATCCCGGCCGTGCAGAGCACGGCCAGCAGCGGCCACTGACGGGCCGGGGCGGGCGCGTCCCCGGACGCGGCCCGGCCACCGCCCTCGGGGCGGGCGGTGTCCCGGGTGAACGACGGGAACCGTCGCGATCCGCGCGGGCCGCCACCGGGCGCGGGGGCGGAGACAGCGTCGTCCGGGCCCCGGTCCGAGCCGTTGTCGTCGGAGCCCCCGCCCTCGGCTCCGCTGTCCGGCTCGCCGCCGTCGGAGCCGCGCGCACCGCTGTCGGAGTCGCCGCCCGCGCCGGGAACCACGCCGTCCCGCAAACCTGAGGCCGCGTCCGCGCCGGAACCGGGGGCCGAGCCCGTAGCCGACCCCGCATCGGATCCGGAAGCCGAGCCCGCGTCCGCGCCGGAACCGGGGACCGAGCCCGTAGCCGAGCCCGCATCGGATCCGGAAGCCGAGCCCGCGTCCGCGTCCGCGCCGGAACCGTCCTCCGGCCCGGTTCCCGAGTCGCCGTCCCGCCGCGCGTCCGCACCCCGGGCCGGCCGGGCACGGTCGTCCGCTGCCGCCCCGCCGGAGGCCTCCACCGCAGTCACTCCCTCACCCGGCGGCGCCGGAATCGCCCGGTCCGCCGCGGCGGCCGGATCGGCCGGACTCGTACCAGCACCCATGGGGTTCCTTCCGGATCAGGTCAGCATCAGGTCAGCCGGCGGAGCCGGAAGACGCGGCAGCCGCGTCGCACTCGGCCGCCTCGACCACGTTGACGAGCAGCTGGGCGCGGGTCATCGGGCCCACACCGCCCGGGTTCGGGGAGATCCACGCGGCGACCTCGGCCACACCGGGGTGCACATCGCCGACGATCTTGCCGTGCTCGTCCCGGCTGACGCCGACGTCGAGCACGGCAGCGCCCGGCTTCACGTCCTCGGGCTTGATGATGTGCGGGACGCCCGCGGCGGCGACGATGATGTCGGCCTGCTTGAGCTGGGCGGAGAGGTCACGCGTACCGGTGTGGCACTGGGTGACGGTGGCGTTCTCGGACTTACGGGTCAGCAGCAGCGGGATCGAGCGGCCGATGGTGACACCACGGCCGACGACCACGACGTGCGCCCCGTTGATCTCCACACCGTGGTGACGGAGCAGCTGGACGACGCCCTGCGGGGTGCACGGCAGCGGACCCGTCTCGTTCAGTACGAGGCGGCCGAGGTTCATCGGGTGAAGACCGTCGGCGTCCTTGGCCGGATCCATCAGTTCCAGGACCCGGTTGGTGTCGATGCCCTTGGGAAGGGGAAGCTGCACGATGTAACCCGTGCAGTCGGGGTTCGCGTTGAGCTCCCGTACGACGTCCTCGATCTCCTCCTGAGTGGCGGTGTCGGGGAGTTCGCGCTGGATGGAGCCGATGCCGACCTGTGCGCAGTCACGGTGCTTGCCGTTCACGTACCACCGGCTGCCCGGGTCGTCCCCGACGAGCAGGGTTCCCAGGCCAGGGGTGATGCCCTGCGCCTTGAGGGCCGCCACGCGGACGGTGAGATCGGACTTGATCGCGGCTGCGGTGGCCTTGCCATCGAGAATCTGGGCAGTCATGTCCCCATACTCGCGGATGACCCCACCCGCATACCAATTCTGGGTGCCGGGGGTGGACACGATGTTGCACTTGAGCAACATCCACCAACAGCGACTGGACAAACTTACGTCCCGCTTATAACGATGAAGGCCGCAGTGCCGCAGAAGTACCCGGGGGGCGGACCGCTGATGTTTTCTTTCCTCCGCGCGGCCGCATTCGTCCCCGTACGTCCGTTGGAGGAACGCCCCAGATGAGCTTCGGCGACCCGAATCCGAACAACCCCTACGGCCAGCAGCCCGGTCAGCCGCCGCAGGGCCAGCCACCCCAGGGCCAGCCGGGGTACGGCTACCCGCAGCAGGCCCCGCAGGGCGTCCCGCCGCAGGGTCAGCCGGGGTACGGCTACCCGCAGCAGGCCCCGCAGGGCGTCCCGCCCCAGCAGGGCTACGGCTACCCGCCCCAGCAGCCGGGCGGCACCCTCCAGGCCAACAACGGCTACATCAACGTCGCGGGCCTCGGCACCGTCGAACTCGCCACGATGGGGCGTCGCCTGGGCGCGCGTGCGCTGGACGCCGTCGCGTACGGCATCCTCTACGCGATCTTCTCGGCGATCGGCGTCGCGGGCCTAGTGGGCGCCTCGAAGTCCGTCGACGACTGCAGCAGCACCCAGTACGGCACCGCCGCCTACAACCAGTGCGTGAACGACGCGGCCGAGGCCAGCGTCGGCATCCTCGCGGGCTTCCTCGGCTTCATCGCCGTGTTCGCGCTGATCGCGCTGCTCTACGAATGGCTGATGGTCTCCATCTGGGGCGCCACGCTCGGCAAGATGGTCCTCAACGTCAAGGTCGTCAAGGAGGGCACCGGCCAGGCCCCCGGTCTGGGTGCGGGCTTCATCCGCTGGATCATCCCGATGGTCGGCTCGCTCTTCTGCGGTCTCGGCACGCTGCTGGTCTACCTCTCCCCCTTCTTCGACAACTCGGGCAAGCTCCAGGGCTGGCACGACCGCGCCGGCAGCACGATCGTCATCAAGACGAAGTGAGCATGCTGAAGGTGTAACCACCCTCACCGCCTTGCGAAGGCCGCCAATTCCCCACTCGTTCCGGGGAATTGGCGGCCTTCCGTCTTACCCGGGCTACCCGGGCTACCCTGGTGCAACTCGTATCAGTGGAAGAAGTGCCGCGTACCCGTGAAGTACATCGTCACGCCCGCCTTCTTCGCGGCCTCGACGACCAGCTCGTCACGGACCGAACCGCCGGGCTGGGCCACGGCCTTGATGCCGGCCGCGGTCAGGATCTCCAGGCCGTCCGGGAACGGGAAGAAGGCGTCCGAGGCGGCGTACGCGCCGCGCGCCCGCTCCTCACCCGCCCGCTCGACGGCGAGCTTCGCGGAGTCGACGCGGTTGACCTGGCCCATGCCGACGCCGACCGAGGCGCCGCCCTTGGCGAGCAGGATCGCGTTGGACTTGACCGCGCGGCAGGCCTTCCACGCGAAGGCGAGCTCGGCGAGCTCGTCCTCGGAGAGCGCCTCACCGGTGGCGAGGGTCCAGTTGGCCGGGTTGTCGCCGTCGGCCTGGAGCCGGTCGGTGACCTGGAGCAGCGCGCCGCCGTCGATCGGCTTGAGCTCGACCGCGGAGGTCGGGGCGTCGGGGCAGCGCAGCACGCGGATGTTCTTCTTGCGGGCAAGGATCTCGACCGCGCCGTCCTCGTACGCCGGGGCGACGACGACCTCGGTGAAGATCTCCGCGACCTGCTCGGCCATGGCGACGGTCACCGGACGGTTGGTGGCGATGACCCCGCCGAACGCCGACAGCGGGTCGCAGGCGTGCGCGTTGCGGTGCGCCTCGGCGATGTCGTCGGCGATCGCGATGCCGCACGGGTTGGCGTGCTTGATGATCGCGACGCACGGCTCGGCGTGGTCGTACGCGGCACGGCGCGCGGCGTCCGTGTCCGTGTAGTTGTTGTACGACATCTCCTTGCCGTGCAGCTGCTCCGCCTCGGCCAGGCCACCGGAGCCGGAGGTGTACAGCGCGGCGGGCTGGTGCGGGTTCTCGCCGTACCGCAGGACGTTGCTGCGCTCGTACGTCGCACCGAAGAAGTCGGGGAAGCCCGAGTCATCGGCGGCGGCGTAGTCGTCCGCGAACCAGGAGGCGACTGCCACGTCGTACGCGGCGGTGTGCTGGAACGCCTCAGCGGCGAGCCGCTTGCGGGCGGTCAGGTCGAAGCCACCCGCCTTGACCGCGGCAAGGACGTCGGCGTACCGCTCGGGGCTGGTGACGACGGCCACGGACGGGTGGTTCTTGGCGGCGGCGCGGACCATCGACGGGCCGCCGATGTCGATCTGCTCCACGCACTCGTCGGCGGAGGCGCCGGAGGCGACGGTCTCCTTGAACGGGTACAGGTTGACGACGACGAGGTCGAAGGGCTCGACACCCAGCTCGGCGAGCTGCTCGCGGTGGGCGTCCAGGCGCAGGTCGGCGAGGATGCCGGCGTGGACGCGCGGGTGCAGCGTCTTCACGCGGCCGTCGAGGCACTCGGGGAAGCCGGTGAGCTCCTCGACCTTGGTGACCGGCACACCGGCAGCGGCAATCTTCCCGGCGGTCGAACCGGTGGAGACGAGCTCGATGCCCGCCTCGTGAAGACCTCGGGCGAGGTCTTCGAGCCCCGTCTTGTCATAGACACTGACCAGGGCGCGGCGGATGGGCTTATTCACCGACATGACCGAGATGAACCTTTCGTCCCTCAATGCGATAGCCGTTACGGGCGAGCCGCCCCACGACCTCGACGAGCAGCTTGCGCTCGACTTCCTTGATGCGTTCGTGGAGAGCGGCTTCGCCCTCCGGCGTGTCCTCTTCGGTCACTTCGACCACGCCCTGCGCGATGATCGGACCGGTGTCGACACCGTCGTCGACGAAGTGGACGGTGCACCCGGTGACCTTCGCGCCGTACGCGAGGGCGTCACGCACCCCGTGGGCACCGGGAAAGCTGGGGAGCAGGGCGGGGTGGGTGTTGACGAACCGGCCGCCGAACTCGGCGAGGAACCGCTTGCCCACGATCTTCATGAAACCCGCGGACACCACGAGGTCCGGGCGGTGCGCTGCGGTGGCCGCGGCGAGCGCCGCGTCCCACTCCTCGCGGGTGGCGTAGTCCTTGACCTTGCAGACGAAGGTCGGCAGCCCCGCGCGCTCCGCCCGTTCCAGACCGACGATGTCGTCGCGGTCGGCGCCGACCGCGACGACCTGGGCGCCGAAGCCCGCAGGGTCGTCATCGATCGCGTCGAGCAGGGCTTGGAGGTTCGTACCCGAGCCGGAGACCAGCACGACCAGGCGGGCCGGGGCGGCGGAGGAGGGCGGGGAGGCCACGGCTGGGCCCTTTCTCGCGTGGTGAAGCCTCGCGTGGTGAAGGAGAGCGACGCTATTTGTACGGTCGTACGAAAGAATCGCCCCCCTCAATACGGGGAACTCTACGAAGGAGTCGACCGTCAGCAACGATACCGGCACATCGGGGGACCCCCCACGGGACGGGGGTGAGGGGCCGGATCGAAGAGAGGAGGGGGCCGGACGGAAGGCACGGGCCGGCCGCGGCCGCGCTCCCCGCTTTCGGCCCCTGATGGCCGGGAGGTAGCGTCAGGGGACAGCGAACCGTCCGCAGGGCGGAAATGACGAGATGGGGAAGACGTTCACCATATGCCGGACCGACGCCGCCGCACCGCCTTCCGCCTCCCGCTGCCCGAGCGGTCCTCAGTGCTGCTGAGGGAACGCCGGCCCCCCACGGGCTCCTCCTCTTCCCCGGACAAGGACGACAACCCGTTCGCCGCACCGCCGGAGAACCACCCCGACCAGCCGTGGCAGCCCCGCCACCCGTCGAACGGCGGGACCGACGGAGACGGCAACGGGAGCGAAAACGGCGACGGGGCACCCGAGGACGGCTCCTCCGACGACCGCCCCGTCTGGGGCAGTCAGTGGAGCAGCCACCAGCCGGGACGCCAGAGCGGCGGCTTCGGTGGCCGTCCCGGCGGCCAGGGCGGACCGAACGGCCCGGGTGGCCAGGGCGGACCCGAGAACAAACCCGGCGGACTGCGCTGGGACCCGACCGACCCCGCCCAGCGCCGCGCCCGCTACGCGCTGCTCTCCGGCATGTGGGCCTTCTTCTTCGCGATCTTCGATTTCCCGGAGATCGCCCTGCTGCTCGGCGCGCTGGCCGTGTACTGGTCGATCAGCTCACTGCGCGCCGGGCCCAAGAGCGCGACGGCGGCGGACAGCGCGGCCGGCGGCGCCGGTTCTTCCGGTACGGGCTCCGCTCCGACAGGCGCCCCGGCCTCCGGACCCGGTGCACCGTACGCGCAGAACCAGGGCAGGCCGCAGACGACGGCCGCGGTCAGCGGGCTCGTCACGGCGCTGCTGGCGCTGTCGATCGTCGCGATGACGTTCACGGTGCAGCTGGTCTACCGCGACTACTACACCTGCGTGAACGACGCGCTCACCAAGTCCGGACAGCTGGCCTGCAACGATCTCCTGCCGAAGCCGCTGGAGCCGTTCTTCGGCGTCAAGAACTAGCGCTTTCTCCCGGCCCACTCGTCGGCCCGGCCTCCGGAGGCCGGGCCGACGGCGTTTCCAGCTCCGTGAGGAGCGGGGCCCAGGGGGAATCCCCAACCACTCGACCGTGCCACGGATCGGCCGGCAGGAAGTCGTACGCGTCCCGGCCCGCGTGTTCCTCGTTGCGGGACGCGGAGGTGGGTGTGGGGGTGGGGGTGGGCGCGGAGGCGGGCGCAGGCGCGGTCGCGGACGGCCGCACGGAGCCTGCTCCAGCCGCAGGTCCGGTTCCGGACTCCGTGCCGGCAGCCGCGTCCTCGCCCCCGGGCCCGCGCCGCGGGCGCCACCACCCGCGCCGCTCCTCGCTCGGCTGCCCGGGCGCCTCCGCATCGGCCACCCCGGGTGTCACGTGGGCCACCGTTTTCTCCACCGCCTCGGCGCTCTCCCCCTCACTGCCGGGCTCCCGCAGCCGCCACGCCCTCAGCAGCAGCGCCCCCGGCACACCGAGCAGTGCCGTCCACGCCACCGCCGCCGCCCCGGTCAGCCACCACACCGGGCCGAACTCCGCCAGCGCCCCGGTCCCCAGCGGACCACCCGCCGCCGCGGCCAGCACCGCCGTGCATGCGCCGCATCCCAGCGCAGCCAGGGCAGCCGTCAGCGCGGTCCCCCGCAGGCCCCACGCCGGCTCCCCCACACCACGGGCGGGCGCTGCCCTCCGTACCGTGAACCAGGCGATCGTCACCCCGGCCGCGACCGGTACCGCCGCGGCCGCCCAGTTCGGAGCCGTTCCGGTTCCATGGGCGGGGACCGCCGCCAGCAGCGGGAAGTTCGGCAGGGCCGGTCGCCCGGTGAAGGCGAGCGGGGTGACGGTGGACGCCGTACCGAGGGCGAATCCTGGCCCCATCCCGTACGCGGCACCCCACATCGCCGCGTTCGGCACGAGCACCAGCGCCAGCAGCAGGACCGCGGCCCGGCCCGCCCAGTCGCCGGACAGCCCCAGGAACGAGTCCCGCACCAGCTGCTCACGCCACACCAGGGCCACCGCGACGAGCAGCGCCCCGCCACCCAGCAGCACCGCCGTCCCGGCCACCGCCGACCGGAGCACCGCGTCCGCCCGCTCCACGAACCGGGACCGTACCAGCGCCTCGCGCAGCCGCTCCGGCGCCCGGGCCGGCGCCGGCCCGATCGGGCGCCCGGCCGCCGCCCACACCCCGGCGGCTGCCCCGCCCGCCACCACGGGGGCCATCGGGAACAGGAGCGAGCCCGGCTGCGCGAACATCGGCCCGCCCTTCGCATAGAGGGCGATCACCGCAGCGACCAGCAAATATCCCGCCGTCACCAGACAGAAGGCGCTCGCGCCCGACGGCGGGGTGCGCCCCTCGTCCGGCTCCATCACGTCGCGGGCGGCCCGGTGCACCAGCCACACCAGCACCCCGGTGAGCAGCAACGGGACGATGCCGACGGGGGCGGAGGCGCCGCTGAGGGTGTCGGTTCTGACGAGTGCCGCGCCGT
Source organism: Streptomyces sp. NPDC005151 (assembly GCF_053599875.1). NCBI lineage: Bacteria > Bacillati > Actinomycetota > Actinomycetes > Kitasatosporales > Streptomycetaceae > Streptomyces > Streptomyces sp. NPDC005151. Next base: position 68,099 of record NZ_JBSFYR010000036.1, read on the forward strand.
GCGCCAGCAGCCAGATCCCAGCTGCCGCGTGGAGGGCCCCGCCGGGACCGCTGTCGGGGGCCGGGGAGCTGATCCACACCACCAGGGCGAGGACGGCGAGCGAGCCGAGTCCGAGCCCCGCGGCAAGCACCCCCCGCACAAAGGCGGATGCCAGTACCGCGGTCCTTCCCTGCTCTGCCGAGAGCGACGGGGTGCGTTCGGTCGTGTGGATCACACCGCAATGCTCCCAACGACACGCACTTAATTCATGTAACGGGCGATTAGCCGCTGTGTCGCCCAATATATGGTTATGTACATTTCCATCCCATGGAGGCCTGCCGGGGGCTCCTCATGACCCAGAGCGCCACCGACGCGGCCTCCTCCCCCCTGCCCTCCCCGAAGGAACTGCGCCGACTGCGCGAGGCGAAGTCACTGAGTGAGGAGCAGGTCGCTGCGGCCATGGGCGTCACCCCGGCCACGGTCCGGTCCTGGGAGGCGGGCCACGCCAGCCCTCGGGGACGGAAGCGTGAGGCGTACGCGAAGCTGATCGGCTCGGTGGCCGACACGGGCGGCACGGAGGCGCGGGGCACCTCGGAAAGCACCCCTTCGGGCGCTCACGGCAAGCGGGCCGACCTGACGAAGCCGTCGTCGTCCCCGGCACCGGCACCGGCACCGGCAGCAGGAACGTCAGCGGGAGCGGCGGAAACGGCGCGGGCAGACGAGCCGCCGGCCGGCGACCGGCCGGACGCCCCCGTACCCGCCCTCACACCCGCCGAGGCATTCGACGCCCTGTACGCGAAGAACGCCGCCGCCCTCTTCCGCCAGACGTTCCTGCTGACCGGGCGCCAAAACCTCTCCAGGGAGGCCGTCGAGCGGGCCTTCGAGCAGGCCTGGCAGCGCTGGCCCGAGGTCGCGGTGGACCGGGACCCCGCGGGCTGGGTACGGGCGGCCGCATACGAGTACGCGGTGTCGCCCTGGCACCGGCTGCGCCGGGCGCACCGCCACCCCGACCCGCCGCCCGCCGCCCCCGGCGCGGGCGCCCTGCTCGACGCACTGCTCGACCTGCCGCCGTCCTACCGTCGCACCCTGCTGCTCTACGACGGTGTCGGCCTGGACCTGCCGGAGACCGCCGCAGAGACGGAGGCGAGCACTCCGGCGGCTGCGAGCCGGCTGATGAACGCGCGTGCCGCGGTGGCCGAGCAGGTGCCCGAGCTGGCGGAACCCTCATCGCCCACCGGACAGTCGGCGCTGCTGCACGAGCAACTGGGCGCGCTCGCCCTCACTCAGCCGGTGGCCGCGATGCCCGCGGCCCATGCGATCCGTGACGGCAGTGAGCACGAGGCCAGACTCTGGACGCGGGCAGCCATCGCCCTGACGGCCCTGATCGTCGGGATCGCACTGATCACCATGGTGACGTCTCCGGTGCGGTACGGGAATCCGCCCGCCGAGCGGGTCGGCGGCGTGCCTCCCCGCGGCGGTCCCCAGAAGCTGACCCCACAGGACCTGAAGCTGCAGAAGAAGCTCCACGAAGAGCTCGTCCGTGGCCCGGCGCGGCTGGTACCGGACCTGAGGTGACTCCAGCGCGCTCCGGCCGGCGCACAGGAAACGGCGCGGGCCCGTACCCCCGGAGGAGGGGTACGGGCCCGCGCCGTCTGTGCGGAAGCAGTCCCGCGAAGAGGTGATCAGGCGCCGAGGATCTCGCGCGCCAGCTTGGCGGTCTCGGTCGGCGTCTTGCCGACCTTGACGCCGGCGGCCTCGAGGGCCTCCTTCTTCGCCTGGGCGGTGCCGGAGGAGCCGGAGACGATGGCGCCCGCGTGGCCCATGGTCTTGCCCTCGGGGGCGGTGAAGCCCGCGACGTAACCGACGACCGGCTTGGTGACGTTCTTCGCGATGAAGTCCGCCGCACGCTCCTCGGCGTCGCCGCCGATCTCGCCGATCATGACGATCAGGTCGGTCTCGGGGTCGGCCTCGAACGCCGCGAGGGCGTCGATGTGCGTCGTACCGATGATCGGGTCGCCACCGATGCCGACGGCGGACGAGAAGCCGATGTCACGGAGCTCGTACATCATCTGGTAGGTCAGCGTGCCGGACTTCGACACGAGACCGATGCGGCCGGGCTTGGTGATGTCGCCCGGGATGATGCCGGCGTTGGACTGGCCGGGGGTGATCAGGCCGGGGCAGTTCGGGCCGATGATCCGGGTCTTGTTGCCCTTCGAACCGGCGTACGCCCAGAAGGCGGCCGAGTCGTGGACGGCGATGCCCTCGGTGATCACGACGGCGAGGGGGATCTTGGCGTCGATCGCCTCGACGACGGCGGCCTTCGCGAAGGCCGGCGGCACGAAGAGGACGGACACGTCGGCGCCGGTCTTCTCCATCGCCTCGGCGACGGAGCCGAAGACGGGTACCTCGGTGCCGTCGAAGTCGACGGTCGTGCCGGCCTTGCGCGGGTTCACGCCGCCGACGATGTTGGTGCCATCGGCCAGCATGAGCTTGGTGTGCTTCATGCCGGTGGCACCGGTCATCCCCTGGACGATGACCTTGCTGTCCTTGGTGAGGAAGATAGCCATGGTGTTGGAGTCCCTCGTCCCTTACTTCGCAGCCGCGGCGAGCTCGGCGGCCTTGTCGGCCGCGCCGTCCATGGTGTCCACACGCTGCACCAGCGGGTGGTTGGCGTCGGAAAGGATCCTGCGACCCAGCTCCGCGTTGTTGCCGTCGAGGCGCACGACCAGCGGCTTGGTGACCTCTTCGCCCTTGCTCTTGAGCAGCGCAAGAGCCTGGACGATGCCGTTGGCGACCTCGTCGCACGCGGTGATGCCACCGAAGACGTTGACGAAGACGGACTTGACGTCCGGGTCGCCGAGGATGATCTCCAGGCCGTTCGCCATGACCTCGGCGGAGGCGCCGCCACCGATGTCGAGGAAGTTGGCGGGCTTCACGTTGCCGTGGTTCTCACCGGCGTACGCGACGACGTCCAGGGTCGACATGACCAGACCGGCACCGTTACCGATGATGCCGACCTCGCCGTCGAGCTTGACGTAGTTGAGGTTCTTGGCCTTGGCGGCAGCCTCGAGCGGGTTGGCTGCGTCCTTGTCCTCGAGGGCCTCGTGGCCGGGCTGACGGAAGTCGGCGTTCTCGTCGAGAGACACCTTGCCGTCCAGCGCCAGGACGTCGCCGGAGGCGACCTTGGCGAGCGGGTTGACCTCGACGAGGAGGGCGTCCTCGGCGACGAATGTGTCCCACAGCGTCACCATGACCTCGGCGACCTTCTCGGCCACCTCGGCCGGGAACTTCGCCTGGGCGATGATCTCGCGGGCCTTCTCGATCGTGACACCGGTGTTGGAGTCGACCGGGACCTTCGCGAGGGCCTCGGGGGTCTTCTCCGCGACCTCCTCGATGTCCATGCCGCCCTGCACCGAGGCCATGGCCAGGAAGGTGCGGTTGGTGCGGTCGAGGAGGTACGAGACGTAGTACTCCTCAAGAATCTCCGGCGCGGTCTCGGCGATCATCACCTTGTGGACCGTGTGGCCCTTGATGTCCATGCCGAGAATGTCGGTCGCCCGGGCGACCGCCTCGTCGGGGGTGGCGGCCAGCTTGACGCCGCCGGCCTTGCCGCGGCCGCCGACCTTCACCTGCGCCTTGACGACAGACTTGCCGCCCAGCCGCTCGGTCGCCTCGCGGGCTGCCTCAGGCGTGTCAATGACTTCACCGGCCAGCACCGGTACACCGTGCTTGGCGAAGAGGTCCCTCGCCTGGTACTCGAACAGGTCCACGCGCGTCCGTCCCTTTTCAGTGGTCTCGCGGTTCGTTTTCAGCGTGGGCGTGCCGCGAGGGGCAACGTGACTGCTCTGTCACAAGGAAAGCGCACACGGTTACCGAGTACGCGGCATGTCCATCTCGCAGGTTATCCCCGAGCTCCGCATGACCCTAAATCGCAGATCGCACCTGGGCGGTGATTACGGTCACAGACCGTGCTGGTGGCCGGGTCGCAGTGGACGAAACGGCACGGGCCGCGCCGGTGGAGCGAGGGCGGCCCGTGGCCGGGACGCAGCGGTCCGGACACGGCGGGGAACCGCCCGGCCACGGGCCGGGACGAGCACTCAGCGCTCCGAGGGGTACACAACTGCTGGGCGGGTAAGTCGTTTTGGCGCAGTTAGGCACGTTTGAGTGAACGGCGTGACGATCTGCTGGTGTGCCTGGCGGGGTG